>NZ_JBCNFP010000056.1:0-67101 GCF_050481165.1 Paenibacillus cisolokensis | reverse complement strand
ACTTTCGAAATTCAGGTTAATCTTAAAAAATAAGGACATGACATTTTGTAGCGCACCTTAATTTAAGGTTGCGTTTTATTTTTGAACAATGGGTATGCTAAAATTGGGTTAACCAAACTTTACCAAAAAGAACGGAGGTGGTGCCCCATGACAACGGATCGCAAACCCAATAGATTAGCCAAGGAGAAGTCGCCGTATTTGCTCCAACACGCTTTCAATCCGGTAGACTGGTTCCCTTGGTCGGACGAGGCTTTTGAAAAAGCGAAAAGCGAAAACAAGCCCGTCTTTTTATCTATTGGGTATAGCTGACGTTGCTAACTCACAAGTACCTGCCATTGGTGTCATGTCATGGAACACGAATCGTTTGAGGACGGCGAAGTGGCCGGGCTGTTGAACCGCGAATATGTCGCCGTGAAGGTGGACCGCGAGGAGCGGCCGGACATCGATCAGGTCTATATGGCGGTATGCCAGGCGATGACCGGGCAGGGCGGCTGGCCGCTGACCGTCATTCTGACGCCGGACCGGAATCCGATTTTCGCCGGCACCTATTTTCCGAAGCACAGCCGGTACGGCAGGCCGGGTCTGGTGGATGTGCTGTCGCGGCTGGCGGACAAATGGCGGAATGACCGGGAAGAGGTGCTCGAGTTCGCCGAGCGGATCACGCAGGAGGTGCGGGACAGCATGGAAGCCGACCGCCGCGGCGAAGCCGTGCCGGAACTGCTCGATCAGGCTTACCGGCTGTATGAACGGCTGTTCGACAGCGAGTATGGCGGGTTCGGAGGGGCGCCGAAGTTTCCGTCGTCCCACAACTTGTCTTTCTTGCTCCGCTACTGTCGTCGTACCGGGGAGGACAAGGCGCTGCGGATGGTCGAACGGACGCTCGACGGGATGCGCCGCGGCGGTATGTACGATCATATCGGCTTCGGCTTCGCGCGGTATTCGGTGGACGAGCAGTGGCTGGTGCCGCATTTTGAGAAGATGCTGTACGACAACGCGCTGCTCGCCTGGACGTATCTGGAAGCGTACCAGCTGACGGAGAAACGCGAGTATGCCGAGACGGCGGAGCAAATCTTCGAGTATGTGCTGCGCGATATGACCGATCCGGAGGGAGGCTTCTACAGCGCCGAGGATGCGGACTCGGAAGGGCGAGAAGGCAAATTTTACGTCTGGCGGCCGGATGAGATCGCGAATGTACTGGGCGCGGAAGACGGGGACCTGATCTGCGAATGGTTCGGCATTACGGAGGAAGGGAATTTCGAAGGGGACAGCATCCCGAACCTGATTGGGCAGGATGCGGAAGCGTTCGCCTCGGAGCGCGGCATGACGGTCGAGGAGCTGCAGCGGAGAATCGAGCACAGCCGTGCCCGGTTGTACGAGCACCGCGAGAAGCGGGTTCATCCGGGCAAGGACGACAAAATTTTAACCGCCTGGAACGGCCTGATGATCATGGCGCTGGCGACCGGGTACAAGGCGCTTGGCCGGGAACGGTATTTGGAAGCGGCTAGAAGGTCGGCTGATTTTATTCTGCGCAAGTTGCGCCGGGAGGACGGACGGCTGCTGGCCCGCTACCGCGATGGAGAAGCCGCTTACGAAGCGTATCTGGACGATTACGCCTTTCTCGTCTGGGGCCTGATCGAGCTGTACGAGGCCGGATTCGATATCGGGCATCTGCAGGCGGCGATCGAGCTGAACGAGCGGATGATCGAGTTGTTCCGCGACGAGCATCAGGGCGGCCTGTTTTTCACCGGCGCGGACGGCGAGAAGCTGTTCGCCCGCGGCAAGGAAATCTACGACGGCGCGATGCCGTCGGGCAATTCGGTCGCGGCGCTCAACCTGCAACGGCTGGCGAGGCTGACCGGCGACGCGCAGCTGGCGGAGCTGGCCGAACGGCAGCTCGAAGCGTTCGCCGGCGCGGTGCGGCGTTATCCGCCCGGCTATGCGATGTACCTGATCGCCCTCGACTACGCGACATCCGCAGGCGGTGAGATCGTCATTGCCGGCAGCCGGGACGAGGAGGAGACGCGCCGGATGATCGAGGCGGCGCATCGCGGCTTCCGTCCGCATACGGAAGTGCTCCTCGCCGTTCCCGGACCGGAAGCCGCAGCGCTGGAGCGGCTCGTGCCCGCCGTCGCCGGCAAAATGCCGGTTCGGGGAAACCCGGCCGCGTACGTCTGCGTCAACTTCGCCTGCCAGGCGCCGGTGACGGACGCGGCGTCGCTCAAGGCACTGCTGGACGCGGACCGCTGACCCTTGCGGCAAACCGCAACAATATGAAGAAGCGCCATCCCGTCGGGAGGCGCTTCTTCGATTAGTGGCGGCGGTAAGAATACCGCGCAAATGATGCCGTATGCAAAATCATTTCAACCGCAGCAACGTCGTCCACAGGTCCGCGCTTTCGTAGCCGAGGCGCCATGCGGCGATGCCGGCCAGATCGTACGTTTTGGCCAGCTCGATGCGCTGCTTCACCGTCTGCTCCGTTTCGGCCCAGAAAACGTATGTGGAGCCGTCTTTTTGATACGTATATTTCATTTGCCCCGATTCGCGGTCGAGCGTCCCTTTGGCGCCCCGCTCGGCGATCAGCTTCGGCACTTCCTTCATATAGACGGCCCGGCTCGCGACCGGCTTGCCGTCCGCATCGAGCTGCCATTCCCGCACATAGAACGGAATGCCGAGCATCAGCTTGCTGCGCGGAATGCCGTAGGACAAATATTGCTTGATGCCTTCCTCCGTCCAGGCCAGCCCGGAGACCGATCCGGCTTCCGGACCGCCCTGCCAGTGCTCGTCGTAAGCCATCACAATGACGGTATCGACGATGCCGGCGAGCGCCTTGTGATCGTACCCGGTCAAATGATTCCACGCCGTATCGCCGCGCGGCAGATCGATGCTCACCTTCAGCTTCTTCGCATGCGCCGCGTTCGTCAGCTCGCGGACGAAGGACGTATAGGCGTCCCGGTCGGTTCCGGCGAGCGACTCGAAATCGAGGTTGACGCCGTCGACCTTCAGCTCGGCCAGCCTGTTGACGAGGGCGGCGATAAACCGTTTGCGGGCTTCGGTATCCGCCAGAAACGCGGTCGTCATCGCTTGGTCGAACTGGTTATGGACGAGCGGCATGACGGAAATTCCGGCCGCTTTCAGCTCTCTTGCGAGCGCGGGGTCCGAGTTGTCCTTCAGCGTTCCGCCGGCGTCGGCCAGTTCGAACCAGGTCGGCGAATCGATATCGAGCCCTTGCGTGACGGCGACCTGCTCCCGGATGACGGCGCTGTTCGACGTTCCGTTCCAGCCGAGGTAGACCAGCTGCTTCGTATTGCTCCATACGGCCCGGCCGTCTTCCGTGCGCACGACGGAACCGGACAGGGCGGCGGCATAGGCGACGGCCGCCTTGCGGGTATGGAACGACTTGATTTTGTTGTCGCCCTGGTACACGGTCAAGTACGGCTCGTTGGTCCAGTACGTTTCGCCGCCCAGCGCGACCCGGCTGCCGGCATAGCTTTTGGCATATTGAACCGCCTGATGCAGGCCGAAGAACGATTTCAACGGCTTGCCGTTCTGAAATACCTCGTAGGACGGGACATTGGTATGCACGACGGCTTTCGTAACCGTATTGACGACGGTGCTTCCGGGGACTTTCGCCGACGCGTTGATGGCGTCCAGCAAAAATCCGTACTTCGTTGTCGAGACCGCCTCGCCGTCCTTGTAGACGGCATATTTTTTCGTGCCTTGGCGCTGCTTCAGACGATCGTTCGCCGACAGGTTGTCCCACACCCATTTGTTGGCGCCGATGTCCATAATATGTGCGTTGCCCCAGCGCTTCGCTTCTTTTTTCGCCTCTTCCAGCGTTTCGAAGCCCCATTCCGCCTTCGTTTTGTCACCTTGATACAGCTGGTATTTCGCATAGTTGCTGTAAACCCAGCCAGGCTTTTCGAGATCGCGAATATGTACGTTTTTCAATGTTTTCGCCTTGGCCAGCGCTTGCTCGTACGTATCGTATTCCCACCAGTTGTACGATGTGGAGCCCTGGTACACCTTGAATTTCGGGAAATTGTCCCAGACCCATACGCGCCCCGTTATTTTCTCGACATGGGCGTACTTGAATCGCTTCGCATAAGCGATCGCCTGGGATTCCGAGACAAATTCCCGCAGCGGCTTGTCGTTCTGGTATACCCGGTACGCGCTGGCGGCTTCCTTCTCGGCGGCAAAACCGACCGCGGCGGTAGCCCATACGGTCTGCACCGCGATCAGCAGCACAATCGCCATGCGGCTCGTTCGATTTATCAAATTCGCTTGTCACTTCCTTTCTCTTAGTCTATGAATATTAAACGCAAAATCGGTAGATTTGGTTTCGGGCAAAAAAATAAACAATCCGGTTGCGGACGATCTTCGTGAAAACGATGGATAAAAAACCAGTAATTCCCTCAAACTAAAAATGAAGCGTTACCCAATCTCGGCCGAAGGAGCTGGAGGGCGGAATGGACAGGCAAATCCGGAAAGAGATGCTCGACGATGCGGAATTGGATGAGCAGGAGCTGATGCGCAGCCTCCGGGAAGTGTGGCAGGTGAACCGGTATATGGGCGGCAATCCTGCGCTGTTCGCGCACATCAAGCGGATGGTGCTGCTGGCCGCCCGCGGGGGAAGGCAGGTGAATGTGCTGGATGTCGCGACAGGACTGGCCGATCAGCCGCTCATGCTCATCCGTTGGGCGGAGAGGAAAGGGATCGGCTTGACGGTGACGGGCGTGGACATCAACAGCCGGATCGTGCGGCTCGCCGCTGCGCGCACGGCAGGCAGCGGCGCGATCCGCATCGAGCAGGGAGACGGGCGCAGACTGACGTATCCGGACGGCAGCTTCGATATCGCGTTCAGCAATTTGGCTCTCCATCACTTCGACGGAGATGACGCGGCCATGCTGCTGCGCGAGCTGGAGCGGGTCAGCCGGATCGGATGGGTCGCGGCCGATCTGGAGCGCCATCCGGCGGCGCTTGGCGCGGCACGCCTGCTGGCCCGCTTCGTCTGGCGCAGCCCGGTCACCCGCCACGACGGGCCGCTGTCGGTGCAGCGCGCCTATACGGCCGCCGAAGCGGAGGCGCTGGCCAGACGGGCGGGAGTGGACGCCAGGCTGCACCGCCACTTCCCGTTCCGGCTGGCGCTTGTCGGCGGCGGACGCTAATATGGCCGACGTCATCATCGTCGGAGCGGGGCCAGCCGGCAGCGCGCTCGGCCGGCTTCTTGCGCGGCGCGGCATCTCCGTCGCCATATTGGAAGCCGGCTTCTTCCCGAAGCGCAAGCCGTGCGGCGAATCGCTGAATCCGGGAGCGATCGCGGCGCTCGGGCGAATGGGCTATGCGCCGGAAGCCGAGCTGGCCGATGCGGCCGTTCCGCTGCGCGGCTGGCGGCTGCATACGCCGAGAAGTCGGCTTTCGGCAGATTATCCCGGGGGACTGCGAGGGCTCGCTTGCCCCCGGGAACGTCTGGACCGCTGGCTGGCGGAATCGGCTTCGCGGGCCGGCGCTTCGCTGCTGGAAGGGATGCGCGTCGACCGGCTTCTGTTCGACGACGGTCGCGTCTGCGGCGTCAGCGGGCGGACTGAGCGCGGCGCGGCGTTCCGGTTGACCGCGCCGTTCGTCGTCGGCGCCGACGGCTTGCGTTCGGTTGTCGCCCGGCGCGCGGGACTTGCGCGATCCGGCAGCGTACGCAAGATTGCCTTTACGGTCCGGCTTGACGAATGGCCGCAGACGGAGCCTTACGTCGAGCTGTATGTTCGGCGCGACGAGGTCGTCGGCATCGCGCCGTTCGCCGGCGGAACGGCCAATATGACGGTCGTCGTTCCGGAACGGCGGGCGATCGAAGCGGCCGGCCGCAAGCCGGCTTTCGTCCGGCAAATTGCGGGCCGGTGGCCGGAGCTGGCGCCGGCGTTCGAGCGAGCCGCGATCGACGGCGAAGTGCTGGCTTGCGGTCCGTTCGACCGCCCGGTAAGCGCCGCGGCCCGGCCGGGCCTGATGCTCGTCGGCGACGCCGCCGGCTATTACGACCCGCTTACCGGCCAAGGCATCTACCGCGCACTGCGGGGGGCCGAGCTTGCCGCCGATGCGCTGGCCCAGGCGCTGGCAAGCGGATCGCAACGGCCGCTGTACGACTACGACCGCACGATCCGGGAGACGTTCCGAACGGGAACGCGGCTGCAGCGTCTGATCGATTACGTCTGCCGCCATCCGGCCTGGCTGGATGGCGCGTCCGCCGTCCTGGGCGGCTGGCCGGCCGCTACCCGCCGGCTGGCGGGGCTGATCGGCGACTGTCCGCCGCCGCTCCCGCGGTAAAAATCGGCGCAGCGCGTTATGCATACCAAGGAAGCTGAAACGATCGTAACCAAATCTTTCGCAAAGGGGCGAGAAACGTTGTATACATGGAATGAGCTGCATTTTGCCTGCCCGCCGTCCAGGACGTTCGAATTCGCGCGGCATGTCGACCGCTGGCCGGACTATTTGCCGCATTACCGGCGTGTCCGGTTTCTTGAAGGCAGCGGCTGCCTGGGCGGCCTTGTGGAAATGGCGGCGCTGCGCCGTTTCGATACGGTCGGCTGGCCGGTATGGTGGGTCAGCGAGATGGAAGTGGATGAGGAGGAGTCTGTTGTTCGTTACCGCCATGTGCGCGGGGTGACGAAAGGGATGGAGGTCGAATGGAAGCTCGCTCCCGCGGATGGAGGCACCCGGGTGACGATTGCCCACGAATGGCATCGTCCGCAGGTCGGAAAGCTGCTCGCGAAGCGGATCATCGGCCCGGTGTTCGTGCAACATATTGCCGATCAAACGCTTGAAGGACTGAAAAGGGCGGCCGAAGGAAGGTCGAAGGGAGCTGCCGCCAATGCGTAAGCGGAAGGCTGTCGTGACCGGCATCGGCTGCGTCACGCCGATCGGCGCCGGCATCGACGCGCTATGGGACGGCGTGCGCCGGGGCGAAAGCGCGGTCGGCGTCATTGAACGATTCGAGCCTGAAGGTCTGCGCAGCCGCATCGCCGCGCAAATCCGGGATTTCGATCCGCTTGCGTACATGGACCGCAAGCGGGCGCATCGGATGGACCGCTATTCCCAGCTTGCGGTAGCGGCCGGGACGCTGGCGCTGCGCCACGCGCGGCTCGGTCCGGACGATGCGGAACAGGAGCGCACCGGTATTTTCATGGGCAGCGCGCTCGGCGGCATTTCGTTCGCCGAAGAGCAGAGCGCCCGCTTTCACGGCGGCGGATACCGGTCCGTGTCGCCGACGCTCGGATATTCCGTGTTCGGCGGCGCGGCGTCGTGCAATATGGCGATGGCGTTCGGCTTCACCGGACCGAATGAGACGAACGCCATGTCATGCGCGTCCGGCGCCGTCGCAATCGGCCGCGCGCTGCAGGCGATACGCCGGGGCGAAGCGGATGTCGCGCTTGCCGGCGGAGCGGAAGCGCCGCTTTCGCCGCTCTCGTTCGGCGCCTTCGATATGCTGCGGGCGATGTCTTCGCGTAACGACGCCCCGCACCGGGCGAGCCGGCCGTTCGACCGCCATCGCGACGGCTTCGTGATGGGAGAAGGGGCGGCGGTGCTCGTCATCGAGGAGGAAGAGCATGCGAAAGCGAGAGGGGCGGTTATTCTGGCGGAGTTGGCCGGTTTCGGCCTGACGAACGACGCCCATCATATGAGCGTCCCGCTGCCTAGCGGTTCGCAGGCGGCGCGGGCGGTCAGGCTGGCGCTGTCCGACGCCGAACTGTCGGCGGATGATATCGGTTACGTTAACGCGCATGGCTCGTCCACGCCGCTGAACGATGTGACCGAATCGAAGGTCGTGCGCGACGTATTCGGCAATCGTCCGGTCGCCGTCAGCGGGACGAAGGGGCTGTACGGCCACCCGCTCGGCGCGTCCGGGGCGATCGAGGCGGCGATTGCGGTGATGGCGTTGCGCGAAGGCTGGCTGCCGCCGACGGCCAATCTGGAGGAGCCGGATCCCGCGGCCGATATCGATCTCATTCAGGGGGCGGGACGGCAAGCGCGTGCCGAAGCGGTCGTCTCGAACTCCTACGGCTTTGGCGGCGTCAATGCCGTACTCGCTTTTACGCGCCGCTAAATGCGCCGCGTCATCGAACAAGCCCGGCCGGTCATGGCGACCGCCGGGCTTGCTGTGTGCATCTCCGCTTGCGTTTGGAAACGGAGCCGTACGGGAGCCGTCACACCTCGATGTCGGCCCAGAACTCTTCGTCCGCATCCAGCGTAATCTGGGAGCGGAACACGCGAATATTGTAATGGTTATACATATACTGTTCGATCGCTTCGAGCAAATTGGCTTCAACCAGATACTGGCTCCGGCCGTCGACCCACACTTCGGCGGTAAATCCGTAATCCTCGTCCCAGGACAATTGCGCTTCTACCTTCGAGACGGGGACGCCTTTGCGCGACGCCATATGATGGCAGACGGCATTGATGATTTCGTCGGTGTAAATGCGCATCGTTAATACGGTCTGCGGTTATTGTCCGCCATTTTGCGGCGGTCGCGGAAATAGACGAATATGGCGCGGATAACCGCGAAGAGCAGGAACAGAGCCAGCAAGTTGATCATCAAGCCGAGAATTTCGCCCAAGAAGCCCATGCTGCCGAACAGTCCGCCGAACAGCATGCCGGCGAGACCGCCGATCATCAGCCCTTTCATGAAGCTGCCGCCGCCGAACAATCCGCCGCGGTTCGCGGTCGTGCCCGTTGCCGGATTTGTGGCCTTCGTGCCGGAATCGCTGCGGCTGACATTTTCGGCCGGCTTGGACGGCGTTGTGACGCCTTGTCTCGGCGACTTCAAGCCGCCCCGCGGTTTGGCGTCCGCATAGTCGGCTGCGCTGAAAGCGAAGAACAGCGCGAATGCCATCATGACTAGCAACCCTTTTTTCATCTCTTAGTCGTGTCCCTCCTGTAAAAATCGGTTCGGCATAAGTTGCCATCGGTTTATGTTTACGTATGCGACGAGCTTTGGTTTCATTTTTTATAATAAAAATTTATAATTTATAATGAAGCTGTTGCTGACGAAAAAGGGGAGTGGAGCGGCAATGGGAGAGCGCTATCCGGACGCCTATATCGATTATTTGGTCGAATTTCATGCGACGCGGGATTATTTCGAGTGCCATGAAATATTGGAGGAATATTGGAAATCCCATCCGGACGACGGGCTTGGCGACGCCTGGGTGGGGCTCATTCAACTGGCGGTCGGCCAGTATCACAGCCGGAGAGGGAACATAAGCGGCGCGCGTAAAATGTTCGCCAGCGCTGAGAGGCGGCTGACGGACGAGCATATGCGCCGGCTCGGGCTGGACGCGGCGGCGATGAAAGCGATTGTCGCCGAGGCGATTTCCGCCTTGGCGGAGCGGAGCGGGACGTCCGCTTACCGCCGCTTCGATCTGCCGATCGCCGATCCCGAGCTGCTGCGGATGTGCCGCGAAGCGAGCCGGCTCCGGGGGCTTGTCTGGGGAGAAGAGCCCCGGCCTGAAGCGGCGGTCGTCCACCGCCACAAGCTGCGCGACCGCAGCGGTGTCATCGCCGCGCGCGCCGCTGCCGCCGAGGCGAAAGCCCGCGCAAGGAACGAAGGAGCGCGCTAGATTAGCGCTCCGACGACCTTTGGCGCTTGCGTAGCTCCTCGTAGCCGTCGACGACCAGGTCGAGCTTGCCCGTCGTCGGGTCGACGATCAGGCCATGCACCGGCACCTCCACCGGCAGCAGCGGATGGTTGCGCACAATGCCGACGCTGTTCTCCACGCTTTCCTTCACATTGTCGAAGCCGACCAGCCAGCGCGTCAGATTGATGCCGGAGTTGCGAAGCGTTTGAATCGTCTCTTCGGATATGCCGCGCTCCTTCATATGGGTGACGACCTTCTCGGGATCAATGCCTGTCATGCCGCAGTCGTAATGCCCGATAATCAGCACTTCCTTCGCTCCCAGCTCATAGACGGCGACGAGGATGCTGCGCATAATGTTGCCGAACGGCTGGGTGACGATCGCGCCTGCGTTTTTAATAATTTTGGCGTCGCCGTTGCGCAGATTCATCGCTTTCGGCAGCAGTTCCGTCAGCCGCGTGTCCATGCAGGTCACGATCGCCATTTTTTTGTCCGGGAACCGGTCTGTCAAGTAAGCCTCGTATTCGCGGTTTTCTACGAATCTCTCATTAAACTCCAAAATTTTCCCGATATTTCCTTCTGCCATATTTCCACTCCTTCTGTCTGGGCAAAGCAAAACGTGAAAGCCGATTTGCGTTTGCATGCGAAATCGCGCTCATGAAGCGCCGGCGCAACCGTCAGCGCAGCAACCGCAGATGATTCGTATAAATCTGCCCGTCGCTCTTCAATACGAAAGCGCCGCGCTCCGCGTCGTAATCGATCTTCATCTTCGGCTCGAAAAACACTTCATGCCGCGGCTCGTACAGGAAAGGGAACGGATCGCCTTCGCCTTCCCGGTCGTCCGGGCCCGGCCGATCGACGAACTGCAGGGCGGGAACGCCGCTGACGGCGCAGCCGCAGCCTTCCGTATCGTAGAGCAGCTTGAGACGGCGCAGCCCGCCGGCCAGCTCGGGACGGATCGCTTCCGCCGCGGCGGGGGTAAATTGAATGTTCATGATCGCCATTTCTCCTTCGTTGACTTTCATATTGATTATACGTTTTGCAAAAAGTATGATCAAGTTGAAGAAAATATAAGATGGAGGCGAGCGGGATGACGGCAAACACGGAAGAGACATGGCAATCGTTCGACGAGCTGATCCGCAAAATAAAAAGCTATGACGAGGCGCTCGGCGTTTTGTACTGGGACCTGAGAACCGGCGCGCCGCGCAAAGGGGTCGAACGGCGTTCGGAAGCGATCGGGGCGCTGTCGGCCGAGATGTTCAAGCTGTCGGTGTCCGAACGGATGGGCGAGCTGCTGGCCGCGCTGGAGGAACCCCGCGCGCAGGAGTCGCTGTCGCCGGTGCAGCGCAAGCTTGTCGCGGAAACGCGCAAGGAATACGACCGCAGCGTCAAAATTCCGCCCAAACTGTACGAGGAATACGTCGTGCTGACGTCGCAGGCGGAATCCGTTTGGGAAGAGGCGAAAGCGAATAACGATTACAAGCGTTTTCAGCCTTATCTGGACCGGATCATCGGGTACACCGGGCAATTCATTGATCTGTGGGGCGTCCGCGGGACCCGCTACGATACGCTGCTCGACCAGTATGAGCCGGGCATGACGACCGCTGAGCTCGATCGTGTGTTCGGCGGCTTGCGGGAACAGCTTGTGCCGCTCGCATCGGCGATCGCGGAGTCGCCGCATCAGCCGGATGAACGGTTTTTGCGGCAGTCGTTCGACAAGGACGCCCAGAAAGCGTTCAGTCTGTTTATTCTGAAAGAGATGGGCTACGATTTTTCCGCCGGACGTCTCGACGAGAGCGTCCATCCGTTCGCCATCGGACTGAGCCCCGGCGATGTCCGCATTACGACCCGCTACTTGCCGGACGACGTGACCAGCGCGCTGTTCGGCACGATTCACGAAGGCGGACATGCCCTTTACGAGCAAAACATCGATCCGGAGCTGGCCGGCACGCCGCTGTGCACCGGCACGTCAATGGGCATTCACGAATCCCAGTCGCGCTTCTGGGAAAATGTGATCGGCCGCAGCCGTCCGTTCTGGGAACGGTATTACGGCGAGCTGCAGCGGCGTTTTCCCGGACAGCTGGACGTGCCGGTCGAAGATTTCTACCGGGCGATCAACGTCGTACGCCCGTCGCTGATCCGCATCGAAGCCGATGAGCTGACATACAATCTGCACATCATTATCCGGTACGAGATGGAAAAGCAAATATTTAACGAAGGCTTGAAAGCCGCCGATCTGCCGGAAGCATGGAATGCCAAATACCGCGAATATCTCGGCGTTGCGCCGGATAACGACGCGGAAGGAGTGCTGCAGGACGTGCACTGGTCGGGCGGCTCGTTCGGCTATTTCCCGTCCTATTCGCTCGGCAATATGTACGCCGCCCAAATCGCGGATACGATGGAACGCGAGCTGAACGGCATGTGGGAGCTGGTCGGGCGGGGCGAGCTGCTGCCGATCAAGGAGTGGCTGACGGAGCGCATATACAGGCACGGCAAGCTGCTTGAACCGTCGGAAATTATCGAACGGGTGACGGGCAAGCCGCTCGATCCGGATTATCTCGTCCAATATTTGCGGCGGAAATATTCCGACATCTACCGGTTGGGTTGAGTGCGGCCGCTTGCGGGACAACGCGCTTCATACGCGATCCGGCTTGCCTCACGCCGCAGCGTGCAGGCCGGATCGCAGCAGCGTTCCAGGAGGAGCATGATCGGCTGCGCCACCCTGTCGGAATCCAATAGAATGCAACGCAGGTCGCCTACGGGCGGTCTGCTTTTTTTTGAGTCAAGCCCTGGCCGGCAGCTTCTTCGATCCTTGGCCATACACGGTTTGCAAACGCCCGGCATACGATGATATACGGTAAACTACGCTATCAAGCAAAGGGTGATGACTTTGAAAAGACGTAGAAAAATATGGTTGCCGGCCGCATTGGCGGTCGCGCTGTTATTCGCGGCGCTGCTGGCCGGATGCGGCCGGAATGAGGGCGCGACGAAGATTCGGATCGGGGAAGTGACGCGATCGCTGTTCTATGCGCCGGAATATGTGGCGATCGAGAAAGGCTTTTTTGAGGAAGAAGGACTGGAGGTCGAGCTGACCACGACGTTCGGCGGCGACAAGACGATGACGGCATTGCTGTCGGGCACGATCGATGTGGCGCTTGTCGGTTCGGAGACGTCCATCTATGTGTACCAGCAGGGTGCGGATGATCCGGTTATCAATTTCGCTCAGCTGACGCAAACGGACGGCACATTCCTCGTCGCGCGCAAGCTGGACGGCGAATTCGACTGGAACATGCTGAAGGGCAGCGTTTTTCTCGGTCAACGCAAAGGCGGTATGCCGCAGATGGCCGGTGAGTTTACGCTGAAGAAGAACGGCATCGATCCGCATGCGGATCTCGATTTGATTCAAAACATCGATTTTGCGAACATTGCGGCGGCGTTCGCTTCGGGCACCGGCGAATACGTGCAGCTGTTCGAGCCGCAGGCGTCGATATTCGAGCGGGAGGGCAAAGGGCGCGTCGTCGCGTCGTTCGGAGTGGAAAGCGGCAAGCTGCCGTACACCGTATTTATGGCCAAACAGAGCTATATCGACAAGAATAGGGAAGCGATCCAAAAGTTTACGAATGCCGTTTACAAAGCGCAGCAGTGGGTGCGCGACAACGATGCGGAGTCGATCGCGGACGTCGTGCTCCCGTATTTTGAAGATGTCGACCGCGACATCGTCGTCAGCTCGATCGACCGGTACAAGAGCCAGGGATCGTTCGCCGAAGATCCGATCGTCGACGAGAGCGAATGGAACAATCTGCTCGATGTCATGACTTCGGCCGGCGAGCTGGCGAAGCGGACGGAACATCAGGAACTGGTCGATACGGCTTTCGCGGAGACGGCGATCGGGAAAGCTGCGGGCCAGGGCGATTAGAACGTTACCGGGAACTTGATGAGGCCCGCGGCATTAGGGCTGCAGAAAGGGGAGGTGCGGAATGCGAACCGGGAATATGCTGGAGCTCATTGACGTGTCCCATGTATACGTAAACGACCAGGGAGCGTCCCTGGCGGTCGAACAGTTGAATATGGCCGTTCGTCCGGGCGAATTTGTCGCGCTGGTCGGGCCGAGCGGGTGCGGCAAGACGACCATTCTCAGCCTGCTCGCCGGTCTTCTCTTTCCGACGCGAGGTTCCGTCCTGCTGGCGGGCGTGCCGGTCACCGGTCCGTCGCCGCAGGTCGGGTACATGCTGCAGCAGGATTACCTGTTCCCCTGGCGGACGATTCGGGATAATGCGGCAATCGGTCTGGAAATTGCCGGCCGCCGCACGAAAGCTGCGCTGGAAGCCGTAGACCGGCTGCTCGAGGAACTCGGTCTTTCCGGCGCGGGCGGACGCTACCCTCACGAGCTGTCCGGCGGCATGAGGCAGCGGGTGGCGCTCGCCCGCACGCTAGCCACCGAGCCGGAAGTGATGCTGCTCGACGAGCCGTTCTCGGCGCTCGATCTGCACATCAAGCTGCAGCTCGAGGATTTGGTGCAGGAGACGCTGCGCCGGCGGGGCAAAACCGCGGTGCTCGTCACGCACGATCTGGCCGAAGCGGCGGCGATGAGCGACCGCGTCATCGTACTCGGCAAACAGCCCGGCCGCATTTTGCGGGAGCTGGACATTCCGGAAGAGCTCCGTTCGGCGAGCCCGACGGAAGCGCGCAAGCAGCCCGGCTTTCAAGAGGTGTTCGAGGAACTGTGGAGCGAGCTGAACCGGACGGAGGAGGGGGAGCGCCATGGATGAACGGAACAACGGGAAGCCGCGCCGGCTGCGCAAGGTTCGGCCGGAGCGTTCGGCATTTTCGGCGGTCGGGCGGAAGGCCGGTCAAGTGCCGCTGCCGCGAGACGGCATGAAAGGCGCGGCCGGCGTCTCTGTCTCCGGGCATCATGCCGGACAGGACGAAACGGCCGCTCTCGTATCCGGCGTTGTCGAAGAGAGGGAGAAGCTGCTGTCGGCGCTGCATGGCCGGCATCTGGCGCGGCAGCGTCGGATCAGCTTTGCGGTATGGGGGATGCAGGCGCTGCTGCTCGCACTGTTCGTCGGCTTGTGGGAGACGGCCGGCCGGCTCCGCTGGATCGACCCGCTGCTGTTCAGTTATCCGAGCCGGCTGCTGGAGCAGATCGTCTCCACGATGGCGAGCGGCACGATTTGGCCGCATATCGCGGTGACGGTTGCGGAGACGGCGGCGGGATTTCTGCTCGGAACGCTGCTCGGCACCGCGCTCGCCGTGCTGCTGTGGTGGTCGCCTTTCCTGTCCCGGGTGCTCGATCCGTACCTGGTCGTGCTGAACAGCATGCCGAAGGTGGCGCTCGGCCCGATTTTTATCGTCGGACTCGGTCCCGGTTTTATGTCGATCGTGGCGACGACGCTGTCGGTGACGGTCATCATAACGACGATCAATATTTACAACCGTTTTCGGGATGTCGAATCCGGATTCGTCAAAGTGGTGCGGTTGTTCGGGGCGACGCGGGCGCAGCTGTTCCGGCTTGTCGTGCTGCCGGATTCGTTCCCCGTCATCATTTCGACGCTGAAGGTGAACGTCGGGCTGGCGTGGGTCGGCGTAATCGTCGGCGAGTTTCTGGTGGCGAAGCTCGGACTCGGCTATTTGATCATCTACGGCTTTCAGGTTTTCAATTTCACGCTGGTGCTGTCGAGCCTTGTCGTCATCGCCGCGGTAGCGACGGTGATGTACCAGCTCGTGGCGGCGTTGGAGCGCAAGTTGACGGCGGGGTGGCGGGAACGTTAGGATAAGAAGGAAAACGACTTATCCGAACGGAAGGTACAACAATGGGCATGCGTGTAATCAAGACCGCCATTGCCGCGCTGGCGGCTATCTATACTGCACTTACCATCGGACTCGATCCGCCGGTTTCGGCAGGACTGCTGGCAATCCTCGGCGTCGAGGCGACCCGGATGAAAGGGCTGAAAAGCTCTTTCGCCCGATTTGTCGCTTCGGTGCTGGGGCTTTTTTTGGCATCGATCATTTTCATCGTTCTGGGCTTTCATTTGCCCGCGGTTTCCCTGTTCATCCTGATCGTCTTTCCGGTGCTTTCCAGACTCGGCCTGAAGGACGGCATCGTGACGAGCTCGGTCATCGTGTTTCATGTGTTCGCCAAGGAAGAGGTGACGGCCGGGGTGATCGCCAACGAAATATTGCTGCTCGTAACCGGTCTCGGGTGGGCAACCGTCATTAATATGATCTACATGCCGAGGGAAGAGAACAAGCTTGTCCGTTGCCGGACAGAGCTGGAGGAGTCGCTCGGCGGCATTTTGCGCGAGATGGCTGCGACGCTGCGCAATCCCGCCCGTCTGTGGGACGGACAGGAGCTGTTGAAGGCGCATGCGGCGTGCGAGGAAGGCGCGAGGCTTGCGGAGCTGAGCCGGGAGAACCGGCTGTGGGGCGCGCCTTCTTACTGGGAAACGTATTTCGAGATGCGCAGACAGCAGCTCGAGGCGATTCAGCAGATGCTTGTCCAGCTTGCTTTTGTCTATGAAAAGATGCCGCAAGGGGAGCTGGTGGCGAAGCTGTTCGACCATCTGGCCGACGATGTAAAATCCGACGTTTACAAGGGGGAAGTGGAAGAAAAGCTGCATCGTTTGAAAGAGCGTTTTAAAAGAATGGAGCTGCCGCGAACGCGCGAGGAGTTCGAAGTGCGGGCGGCAATCCTGCAGCTGTGCCATGAATTGGAGCGTTGTCTTGCGATAGCCAGACGCTGGAAAAAGAAAAGTCATTCGGGCGAGCCGCATCTGCATAGAATAGAACGGGAAAATTCGTTGCCGCCCGGGGAAAGAAACTAGTCACCCTAGACGAATGTCCTGCATACACTTTAATGAATGATTGTATGGAGGAGGTTATAGCGATGGCATTAGCAGATAAACAGCTTCAATTTAGAGAGATTATAACGAAAGCTGTTTGCGGCAAAGGTCGTAAGTTTTCCACCGTGACCCATACCGTTACGCCGCCTCACCATCCGACCAGCATCCTGGGCGCATGGATTATCAACCATCAGTATGAAGCGGTGCGATCGGGCGACGGCATTGAGGTGATCGGTACTTACGATATTAACATCTGGTATTCCTACAACAAAAACACACAAACGGACGTAGCCAAGGAGACAGTGTCGTACGTCGAAAACGTACCGCTTTCGTATGTAGATCCGAAACATAGAGCTTCGACCGAAGAAGTGTCCGCCGATGCGACCCAGGAACCGAACTGCATCGAGGCTAACATCTCCTCGAACGGTTCGAGCGTCGCCATTCGGGTGGAGCGCGAATTTGCGGTGGAACTGGTTGCGGAAACGAAGGTTTGCGTGGCGGTAAACCCGAACGGATGCGATGACCTGGACGGCAAGGACATCGAATTCGGCATCGGCGACGACGACTTCGAGGATCTGGACCCGGATCTGCTGGACGACGAACTGTAACTTCGGCGATGTCGTTCGGGTTACTGTATCGTATGCGCGGGAGGGGAAAGATTCGAGGGCGGGAGCCCTCTTTCTTTTTCTTTATTTGGCTTGAACGCGTGTCCCCTGCCCGATTCGCGGCATTTGCGGCATTTGCGGCGCCTTCGTGTGCGTCTAAGCGTTGCGGTGCCGGATGACGGCGGTGAACTTGCATAATCGTCCTGACAAAAAGGGGGGCGTCCGATGGCGGGCGACGTCTGGATATGGCTGGGCGACAGCGGCGGCTGGCGAAAGGCGTGTTCGTCCGCGGATTCGACCAACCCGACCGGCGGGCGAGCGGAGAAGCTAGACGGGAAGGCAAGCCTGTCCGGCGGGCGGTCTGAGGAGCTAGACGGGAAGGCAAGCTTGTCCGGCGGGCGGGCGTCCGGCGGTTGTAATGCGGCGATGGCCGATGGACCGGGGCCGGACGACGCTATTGTCGTATGGGGCGGAGGGCGTCCGCAGCCCGGCCATCCCGCTTACCGGGAACGCGGCATGCACCCGGGGTGGGTGTTGAACGCCCACGCCGGCGATCTGGCCCGGCTTCCCGACGGCGAATGGCGTCGCAGGCTGAAGCGGGCGGGGCTTTCCGTGAGCGACGGTTCGGACGATCAGCGGGTCTATCGCGTGCCCGTGTTTCATCTTCAGGCGCTTGCCGTCAGACGATTGTACGGCCCGGCCGATGACGGCGCGCACTGGCGTTACGGCGGCGGCGCGGCGACGGAGCTGCCGCCGCGCGATGAAGAGGCGGGCCGGCTCAAGGACCCGCTCCTTCGCCGTGCCGCGGCGGCCGCGGTCAAGGCGCTGTATGCGCTCGGGCTTGACTTTGGCGAGGTGCTGGTCGCGGTCGACGGAGGCGGACGCGCTGCCATCCGTTCCGTCCAGCTCCCGGGAAAGCGGCTGTATGCCGGGGGCTTATGGGGAACGGCGCTGGATCGTTTCGCTGCTTGGCACCGAACCGTCCGCTTGGGGGACGGTTCGACGGAGCAGCCGCTGCTGATCGGCGCCGATCCCGAGTTCGTGCTGCTGCGCGCCGACGGCACGATCGCGTCGGCCGACCGGTATTTCCGGGCCGCCGAAGCCGGCACGGACGCGGTGCTCGTCCGCCGCCGGCTGCTGCGGCCGGTCGCGGAGCTGCGCCCGGAGCCGCAGGACAACCCGGAAGCGCTGGCGGCGGAACTTCGCCGGCTGCTGCGTTATGCGGCGTCCCGCCCCGGCACCGACCGGCTGCGCTGGGCCGCAGGCGGCATGCCCGTGCCGGGACTGGCGCTCGGCGGGCATATCCATCTGAGCGGCGTGCCGCTGACCGGCCGGCTGCTGCGCCTGCTGGACAGCTACGCGGCATTTCCGCTCGCGATGGTGGAGGACCCCGCCGGGCGCAA
The DNA here is from genome assembly GCF_050481165.1 of Paenibacillus cisolokensis. Classification (NCBI taxonomy): domain Bacteria; kingdom Bacillati; phylum Bacillota; class Bacilli; order Caryophanales; family Paenibacillaceae; genus Paenibacillus; species Paenibacillus cisolokensis. The sequence continues at coordinate 48,637 of NZ_JBCNFP010000056.1, read as the reverse complement.
GCGCCGTCCCCGATACGGCGCGCTCGGGGACTTCCGCCTGCAGCCGCATGGCGGGTTCGAGTACCGGACGCTGCCGAGCTGGCTCGTATCGCCGGCAGCCGCCCGCGCCGCCTTCGCGCTGGCGCTCCTGTGCGCGCGCGAGGCTTGGACGCTTGCCTACGCTCCGGCCGAGGAGGAGCGGTGGGTGCAAGCGTATTACGCCGGCGACCGTTCGGAGCTCGCCGGCTGTCTGGACCGTCTGGCCGCGGAGATGGCCAAGACGGACAGCTATGCGGCGCTCTCGCGCTGGATCGAGCCGCTGCTCGGCGCCGCGCGAAGCGGCAAGACATGGGACGAGCGCGCCGATATTCGCGCGAAGTGGCGGATTCCGCCGTTCGCCGGCAGCGGTGCCGTTCCGGTCGGCGGAAAGCGGAACGGCGAGGAACGGGGCAGCGGCATAGCGAGCGCCGGTAAAGATGGCGGCGGCAGACAGAGCGGCAGCAAACTGAGCGATGGCAAAGCGAGCGTCGGCAAACTGAGTGATGGCAAAGCGAGCGTAGGCAAAGCGAGCGTCGGCAAACGTGAAGGCGGAGAACGGCCGTATCGGGGCAGCCCGCGCTAGCGGGCTTGCTTGATTTGAAATAAAGCCTTGCAAATGCACAATTTCCCGTGCGCTCGACGGCGTGGCTGGAAATAAAGCCTCACAGGTTCGCTACCCGCCCGTGTACTACACCCACGCACGGTGCTCTATTCCCAAGCTCGTTGCACGATTCCCCGCGCCCCGTGCGTACAGACCTCTCCGCCGGACAGGGCGCTGCGCGCCACCCGGACAATGGCCGACACCGTCCATCCGATTTCTGCTATAATAAGAATCTGACGTTTCTTCGAAGCTCTCAACTTCTTTCTAAAACATATTCGCATGCAATAAAGGCCAACGGGAGGACGTTATGGCTACATATACTCCGATGATACAGCAGTATCTCGCCATTAAAGAGGAAGCGAAGGACGCGTTTCTGTTTTTCCGCCTCGGCGATTTTTACGAAATGTTTTTCGACGACGCGATACTGGCATCGCGCGAGCTGGACATTACGCTGACCGGCCGCGACGGCGGGGGGGACGAGCGCATTCCGATGTGCGGCGTGCCGTACCATTCCGCCGACAGCTACATCGCCCGGCTGATTGAAAAAGGGTACAAAGTCGCCATCTGCGAACAGGTCGAAGACCCTTCGGCGGCCAAAGGCGTCGTGCGGCGGGAGATCGTCCGCGTCGTCACGCCGGGCACCGTCATGGAAGCGAAATCGGTGTCGGACAAGGCGAACAACTTCATCGTCAGCGTCGCCGCCGGCGACGGCGAATATGCGGTCGCTTCGTGCGATTTGACGACAGGCGAGCTGTATGTCACTTCGTTCGCGGCACGCGACGATATGCTGCTCGACGAAGTGAACGTGTACCGGCCTTCGGAAATCGTCGGCGATGCCGGGCTGCTGGACAAGCTGCAGCACAGCGGCGCCGCTGCCTGGAACCGGCCGGTGCTGTTTACGCCCCGCGAGCCGATCCCGCACGAACGGCTTGCCGCCCAATTCGGCGAAGCGGAGCTGAAGCGTCTGCCGCCGGTCCGGCTGCGGGCGGTCAGCCTGCTGACCGGTTACTTGGAGGAGACGCAGAAGCGATCGCTCGGTCACGTCCGCACCGTTCGCGCGTACGAGCCGAGCCAGTACATGGTGCTCGACCACTATACGCGGCGCAATCTGGAACTGACCGAAACGGTGCGGGACCGAAGCAAGAAGGGTTCTCTCCTGTGGCTGCTCGACCGGACCAAAACGTCGATGGGCGCCCGTCTGCTCCGCCGCTGGATCGACAAGCCGCTTCTGAACGTCGCTGCGATCGAAGAGCGGCTGGAGGCGGTGGACAAGCTGCACCGCGATCTCATTATCCGCGAAGATGTGAGGGAGCAGCTCGGCGGCATCTACGATCTCGAGCGGCTTGTCGGGAGAGTCGCCTTCGGCACCGCGAACGGACGCGATCTGAACGCCCTCAAGGCGTCTGTCCGGCGCATTCCCGCCCTTGCCGCGCTGTGTGCGTCTTCCGGGTCGAAGACGCTCGGCAAACTGGTCGAAGGGCTCGACGATTGCGCCGATCTGGCGGATATGATCGATACCGTCATCGTCGACGATCCGCCGGTATCCATCCGCGAAGGCGGGCTGATTCGACCGGGTTACGACGAATATCTCGACAAGCTGCGCGAAGCCAGCGCGAACGGCAAAAAATGGCTGGCCGAGCTTGAGCGGCAGGAACGCGAGGCGACGGGGATCAAATCGTTGAAGATCGGATATAACAAAGTGTTCGGCTATTATCTCGAAGTGACCAAAGCGAATCTGCATATGCTTCCCGAAGGGCGGTACGAGCGGAAGCAGACGCTGGCGGGGGCGGAACGTTTCGTCACGCCGGAATTGAAGGAGAAGGAACGGCTCATTCTGGAAGCCGAGGAGAAAATGGTGGATCTGGAGTACGAGCGCTTCCTGGAGCTGAGGGATCATCTGTCCGCGCAGCTGCACCGGCTGCAGAAGCTGGCGGAAACGGTCGCGACGATCGACGTACTGCAGTCGCTCGCGACCGTCAGCGCGGAGCGGCGCTATGTCCGTCCGGCCGTAACGGACGGGTTCGACCTGTTGATCGAGGAAGGCCGCCATCCCGTCGTGGAGGCGGTCATGGAAGGCGTGCCGTTCATCGCCAACGGGACGTCACTGACGGCGGACCAAGCTTCGATGCTGCTCATTACCGGACCCAATATGGCCGGCAAAAGCACCTATATGCGGCAAGTGGCGCTCATTTGCATTATGGCCCAGATCGGCTGCTTCGTACCGGCCAAGTCGGCGTCGATACCGCTTGTCGACCGCATTTTTACCCGGATCGGCGCGGCGGACGATCTGATCGGCGGACAAAGCACGTTTATGGTTGAAATGAAAGATATTCAGCTGATGACCGAAAAGGCGACCCGTCAAAGCCTGGTCATCATCGACGAGCTCGGCCGCGGCACGTCGACGGGCGAAGGAATGGCCATCGCCCAGGCCGTCATCGAGTACGTGCATGATACGATACGCTGCAAGGCGCTCGTGTCGACGCATTTTCACGAGCTGGCGCACCTGGAGGAGACGATGTCGTCCCTGGCCAACGTCTGCATGGCCGTCAAGGAGTCCGGCGACGACGTTACGTTTCTGCGGCGGCTCGTGCCCGGAGCGGCGAGCACGAGCTACGGCATCTACTGTGCCCGTCTGGCGGGGTTGCCGGATTCGATTATCGGCAGAGCTTACGAGCTTCTGTCCGGCATGGAACGGATAACGGCGGGCGCCAAAATCGCGAGCGAAGCAAAGGCGGAACCGGCTTTCGACGGACGGAAATCGGGCGACACGCGGATCGTCGGCGGGACGGAAGCTCTCGCCGAAGCCGAAGCCGAAGCGGCGGCCGGGGCCGAGACAGCGCGGGATGAAGAAGACGGTTCCGCCGTCCGGCTTGAACCGGCGCCGGATGCGGGCGGCGCTTCCGTCGTGCAGCTGGCGATGTTCGAGGAAGCGGCGGTCTCCGAGCCTGCCGGCCGGCGCAAGGCCGCGACGGCGGCAGAACGGCTCGCCGACCAGCTTCGCAAGCTCGATCTGCTCAATATGACCCCGCTGCAGGCGATCCAATGGCTGAACGAGGCGAAGATGAAGCTAGCGGATCGCGATTAGGAAGGGAGGCAGGACGATGGGCAAAATCCGGATACTGGACGAGCAGCTCGCCAATCAGATCGCTGCCGGCGAAGTGGTGGAACGTCCGGCTTCGGTCGTCAAGGAACTGGTGGAAAATGCGGTCGACGCGGGCAGTACGGCGATCGACATCGCCGTCGAGGAAGGCGGCATCTCGCTGATCCGGGTGACCGACAACGGAAGCGGCATCGATCCGGACGATCTCGAGACCGCGTTTCAGCGCCACGCCACCAGCAAAATCGCAAGCGGCAGCGACTTGTTCCGCATCGCCAGCCTCGGCTTCCGCGGCGAGGCGCTGCCGAGCATCGCGGCCGTTTCGCGCGTGGAATGCGTGTCCGCGAGCGACGACAGCGGTCTCGGCAGGCGTCTGGCGATGAACGGCGGCACGGTCGTCGCCTCGGAGCCGGTTAACGCGCCGCGCGGGACGGATATTACCGTGCGTGATCTGTTTTACAATACGCCCGCGCGGCTGAAATATATGAAATCGATCCAGACCGAGCTCGGTCATCTGTCCGATTATGTCAACCGGATCGCGCTCGCGCATCCCGGCATCGCGTTTACGCTGCGCCACAACGGCAATCTGCTGCTGCGTACAACGGGCGGAGGTGACCGTCTGCAGGTTATTGCCGCCATATACGGCACGAACACGGCGAAGGCGATGCTGAAGGTGTCGGCCGAGCATCCCGATTACGATCTAAACGGTTACATCAGCAAGCCGGAGCTGACGCGGGCCAACCGCAACGGCTTGACGGTCATCGTCAACGGACGCACGATTCGCTCCTATATCGTCAATCAGGCCGTCATTCAGGCGTATCATACGCTGCTGCCGATCAACCGCTATCCGCTCGCCGTGCTGGAAATCGGCATGCATCCGTCGTTGATCGACGTCAATGTCCATCCTTCGAAGATGGAAGTACGATTCAGCAAGGAAGCGGAGCTGCGCGAATTTGTCGAGCATGCCGTGCGGGACGCGCTGAGCGGCATCCGGCACATCCCCGGTCCGGACGCGGGCGCGCGCGACCGTTCCAAGCCGGTCTATGTGCAAGGCCGGATTGCGTTCCACCGCGCAGAGGACGGCTTCGGAGACGGCCCGCGCACGTATGCGCCCGGGGCCGCCGGCGCGGCGGGTTCCCGTCCGGATAGCCGCAACATTCCGCGCGATGCGACAGAGCGGCTCTACGCGCCGGCGGCCATGCCGCAGCGCCGTGACGATGGCGGCGGAGCGGTCCAAGACTCCGCGGCTGTACGAGAAGCGGACAACGCTGCCGGCGGCGGACTGCGCGCGGAGACGATGGCAGCTGGCGGCAACGACGACGGTCTTCGCACATACGCCCCCGGCCGGACGGAACCGCCCGCAGCGCCGTCCTGGCGCGAAGCCGCGCCGGCGGCCGAAGCTTATGCCGCGGAAGCAAGCAGCGGCACGGATGCGGCCGGCGCTTCGGGCGGCACCGCCGAAAGCGGCCTCGACGCAGCCGAAACCGCCGGCGCGGGCCTGCCGGACGGCGGCGCGGAGCCCGGCGGTCCCCGTGCCGACGCGTTCCCGGAGCTTTCCTGGATCGGCCAGCTGCACGGGACGTATATTGTGGCCCAGAACGAGGAAGGACTGTATTTGATCGACCAGCATGCCGCCCATGAACGGATCCATTACGAATTTTATCTCGGCAAATTCGCGAACCCGCAACCGGCCAGCCAGCCGTTGCTGGTGCCGATGACGCTCGAATATACGCCCGCGGAGGCGGCGCTGCTGCGGGAGCGGCTTGACACGCTCGCCGAGGCGGGGATCGGGCTGGAGCCGTTCGGCCCGCACGGATTTCTCGTCCGCTACCATCCCGAATGGCTGCCGAAAGGCGAGGAGCAGGCGCTCGTCGAAGAGATGATCGAGTGGGTGCTGTCGGAAAAGCGGCATATCGATATCGGCAAGCTTCGCGAGAAGGCCGCCATTATGTGTTCCTGCAAGGCGTCGATCAAAGCGAACCAGCGGCTGACCCGCGAGGAGGGCGAAACGCTCATCCGCCGCTTGGCCGCATGCCGGCAGCCCTATACGTGCCCGCACGGCAGGCCGATCGTCGTTCATATGTCGACCTATCAACTGGAAAAAATGTTCAAACGGGTGATGTCATGATCGTCACGACCGCTCATCATCCAGCCGACGCCGTACTGGCGCGCGCGGAGGGACTGGCGCGGGAACTGGGCGCCCGTCTTGTCGCCCGCCGCGGACGGACGCTGCGGCAGCTGATGGAGCATTACCGCGACCCCCGGCTGCTCGTCGTGTCGGACAAGGAGCTGCGCTATTACGACGGCGATACCGAGACGCTGCTCTACTTTCATCCGAGCATGGCGTTCGTCCGGGTGAAGCGTCTGCGAAACGGCGAGCCCGACCCGATGATCGAGCTGTCCGGGTGCGAGCCGGGCGACAGCGTGCTCGATTGTACGGCCGGTCTCGGCTCCGACGCGCTCGTCTTCTCTTATGCCGTCGGGCAAAGCGGCCGCGTCACCGCGCTCGAGAGCGAGCCGGTCCTGCATGTCGTTGTCCGCGAAGGTTGGAAGCATTATGAAACCGATTTGCCCGACGCGAATGAAGCGATGAGACGGATCGACGCTCGTCTCGCCGACCATCGGGAATATCTCGCCGCGCTGCCGGACGACAGTGTGGACATCGTCTATTTCGATCCGATGTTTCGCGAGCCGGTCTATGAATCGAGCGCCCTCGAACCGATTCGTCCGGTTGCCAATTACGGTTCGCTCGAGCGGGAGACGGTCGGGCACGCGATCCGCGTCGCGCGCAAATGCGTCATGATGAAAGAAAGCCGGACAAGCGATGAATTCGAGCGTCTCGGATTCGAGCGCTGCCCGGTCAAAAAAACATCGAAAATCGGTTATGGAGTGATTCGGATTGACCGTTCCCGCCGCATATAAACCGCCGCTTCTCGTCCTCGTCGGTCCGACGGCCGTAGGCAAAACGCAATTAAGCATCGAGATCGCCAAAACATGGAATGCGGAAATCATTTCCGGCGATTCCATGCAGGTATACCGGGGAATGGATATCGGAACCGCGAAAATCGCGCCCGAAGAGCGCGAAGGCATTCCCCACCATCTCATTGACGAGTACGAACCGGATTATCCGTTCTCCGTCGCCGAATTCCAGCGGAGATGCCGCGGGCTGATCGCCGATATTTCGTCGCGCGGCCGCCTTCCGTTTATTGTGGGCGGCACCGGACTGTATGTGGAATCGGTGTGCTACAATTACGAATTCGTCGATTCCGGCGCTGACGAGGCGTTCCGCGAGGAGCAGCGGCGTTACGCCGAACGGTTCGGGGAGCAGGCGCTGCACGAAAGGCTGCGGGCGGTCGACCCGGAATCGGCGGACCGTCTTCACCCGCGCGATATCAGACGCGTTATCCGGGCGCTCGAGGTGCATCATTTGACCGGCATCCCTTTGTCCAAGCAGCTGGAAGGACAAAAAAAGCAGTCTCCCTACGAACTGTGTATGATAGGTCTGACGATGGACCGCGCCGCCTTGTACAGGCGGATCGACGAGCGGGTCGACCGGATGCTGGAGGAAGGGCTGGTCGACGAGGTGCGGAAGCTGCTCGCCGCCGGCGTTCCCCGGGACGCCGTTTCGATGCAGGGACTCGGCTACAAGGAAATCGCGCTCTACCTCGACGGCGCGTGCACGCTGGACGAAGCGGTGTACCTGCTCAAACGCGATACGAGACGATTTGCCAAGCGTCAATTGTCCTGGTTTCGGCGAATGAAAGATATTCACTGGGTCGATATGGGGGAAAATTTTCACAAGAATTTGGAGATGATTCATGCTATAATAGCAGGAAAGTTTGGAGTCCATCTTGAATGTACTTCTTACCAATCTTTTTTTCGACGGGGGTAACGTCCAATGAACAAATCGATCAATATTCAGGATACGTTTTTGAACCAATTGCGCAAAGACAGCGTGCCGGTGACGGTTTATTTGACGAACGGCTTTCAAATCCGGGGCGTCATTAAAGGGTTTGACAATTACATCATCGTCATCGACAGCGACGGCCGTCAGCAAATGGTATACAAGCACGCCATTTCCACGTTTACCCCGCAGCGCAACGTTTCGCTTGCGCAAGATCATTCGGCGGAGGCCTGAAACAGGCATTGAAACTTTTTGGCTTTTTGTCGCGTTTAACTTGATAGCGGTATGCAAGAGCAACCCGCTCCACGCAGGGTTGTTCTTTTCTTATCCGCTCGGATGCAGATAAAGAAGTGTTGGAGATGCCGGCAGGCCCAGCAACGGGAATGGCGAATCGCGTTATTTCCAATACTAGAATCAGCAGGAGGGGAGTCGACACCATGGCTGATCAACCGCGCGGCAGAAGTGCTGCGGACACCAAAAAGTCGAATACGAAAAAGGGTCGGAAGAAGAAACGGCTGACGCTGCGCAGACTGTTGACCGTTCTGTTTTTTGCGGCCGCCGCAGGAATCATTTGCGGTATTATCGGTTATTTGCTCATTATTTTAAACGGAGAGCGGATTTTGGCCGAAAACCAGAACAAGCTCGTTCTGCCCGAAACGTCCGTCGTATACGACGCGAACGGGAACGAAATCGCCACGCTGTTTCACGAAAATCGCGAAAACGCCTCGTTCGACGAAATTCCGGAGCTGCTCAAGCAGGCGGTCATCGCGACGGAGGACAGACGTTTCGAGGAGCACTCCGGCATCGATGTATGGGCGATCGGCCGGGCGCTTGTCAAGGACATTCTCGCGCGCGAGATGGTCGAAGGCGGAAGCACGATTACGCAGCAGCTTGCCAAAAATCTGTTCCTCAGTTCGGACAAGACGATACTGCGCAAGGCGACGGAAGCTTCCATCGCAGTGGCGCTGGAAAACCAGCTGACGAAAGACGAAATTTTGGAAATGTATTTGAACCGCATCTTTTTCGGCAAACGCCAATACGGCGTCAAAGCGGCCGCGGAATATTATTTCGGCAAAGAACTGGATGAGCTGGAGCTGTGGGAAATCGCCACGCTTGCCGGCATTCCGAAGGCTCCATCGCGCTACAACCCGATCAGCAATCCGGAGCTGTCCAAGGAACGGCGGGCGGTCGTCCTGCAGCTGATGTATGAGCAGGGCATCATTACCGAGCAGGAAATGAACGAAGCGAAAGCGGTCGACTATACGCCGATCGAGCATAAGGAAGAAGAGCGGGAGGAGAAATATTCGGTCTTCGTCGATTACGCCATCGAAGAGGCGATGCGGGTGACCGGCATGACCGAAGAAGAACTGAGCATCGGCGGTTACCACATTTATACGACCGTCAATCCGCAAGCCCAGCAGGCGGTGGAGAAAGCTTTTGCCGATGACGACAACTTCGAGAAAAGCCCTGACGACCTGAAGGTGCAGGGAGCAATGGTGATCATGGATCACCGCAACGGCGAGATTCAAGGGATGGCCGGCGCGCGGGACTATGCCAAAAAAGGGCTGAACCGCGTCACGGTACCGCGCCAGCCGGGTTCGGCGTTCAAGCCGATCACGTCTTATGGACCGGCGCTCGAAACGGGCGACTGGCTGCCGACGTCGACGCTGCGCGACGACAAGCAATGCTTCGGCAATTATTGTCCGACCGATTCCAACCGGGTGAAATATATCGGACCGGTCAGCATGAAGCAGGCGCTCAAGGAGTCGCGGAACTTGCCGGCCGTATGGCTGCTGAACGAAATCGGCGTCGAGAAGGGCGTTGAATTCGCGAACAGGCTCGGCTTCAATCTTGACGAGTCGGACCGTAATCTGTCGATCGCGCTTGGCGGCTTGACTTATGGCGTCACCCCGCTGCAGATGGCGGTCGGATACAGCGCCTTCGCCAATGAAGGCATGGAAGTCGACGCCCATGCGATCCGCAAAATCGTGAACGGCAACAACTCGACGATTTACGAATATAAGGCGCCGGAACCGAAGCGGCTGATGAGCAAGGAGACGGCCTGGTATATGACCGAAATGCTGCAGGCCGTCGTGCAGGAGGAAGGCGGCACGGGGCGCCGGGCGCGAATCGACCGTCCGGTGGCCGGCAAGACCGGCACGACGCAGCACGGCATTCCGGGCTTCGAATCGAGCGCGAACCGCGACATTTGGTTCGTCGGCTACACGCCGGAGTGGACGGCGGCGGTCTGGATGGGCTATGATAAAACAGACAGGGAACATGTGCTGAAGGAAGGCAGCGGCACCGCGGCCGCCATGTTCAGCACCGTAATGAGCGAGGCGCTCCGGGGAGTACCGAGTTCCGGCTTCGGCAAGCCCGAAGGGGTGAAGGAGGCGGCGCCGCCTTCGCGACCGGGCGGATTGACCGCGTACTACGACGCCGAATCGAAGTCGGTGAAGCTGTCCTGGAACGGTGTTGACGGCGACAATATCGTGTACCGCGTGTACCGCAAAGCCGTCTCGAACTCGGAGTTCGTCCGGCTGCTCGACATGGTGGGCGCGACGGGGGCCGAAGACACGAACGTCGCGCCGGGAATGGCTTATCAATACTACATTACGGCATACGACGCGCAGAGCAATCTGGAGAGTTCGCCGTCCGACCGGCTCACCGTCGAGGTCGATGAAGAGATCATCGTTCCGGAAGAGCCGGAACCGCCGATCACCGAGGAGCCGCCGGTCGAGCTGCCGGATACGGACGACGGGAACGCGGACGTCCCGCCGGATGACGGCAATACGAATACGCCTGGCGCTTCCGCTCCCGGACAAGGCGAGGACGGTTCGTCTCAAGACGGTACGCCGCCGGATGGCGGTGCGCAGACTCCGGGCGAGAATGGCGGAGGACAGCAGCCTGACGGCAGCGTAACGCCGCCGCCAACCGACGGCGGCGGAAATGAGCCGCCGGGTACCGATGACGGTAACGCACAGGGCACCGACGGCGGCAACGCGCCGGGAACGGAGATGCCGCCGGCCGATGAAGCCGGATTCGGGACGGGAAGCGTGCAGAGTCTCAACCTGCCCGGTCCGGCCGCCGATGCGCCCGAGCGCGGCAATGGCGGCAGACAGAGCCGCGAGCGCCAATAAAGCGGGAATAAGGGATACGGAGGAATCCGAATGATGCACCGAATGCGGCTTGTGCCGATAATCGGGGCGGCAGCGGCGTTCGTGCTGCTGTTGACCGGGTGCGGACAAGCCCGACATGCAAATTCGGCCGTCACGGGCGAAGAGCCGAATGAACGCGTCATGCGATGGGACAAAATGCCGGACATGACGATCGATCTGAACAAGACGTACAAAGCCCGTTTCCAAACGAACAAAGGGGAGTTCACCGTCAAGCTGTTTGCCGAAGAAGCGCCGACGACGGTCAACAATTTTGTATTTTTGGCACGCGAAGGGTTTTATGACGGTCTTCCCTTTTTCCGCATCATCGAGTCGTATATGATCCAGACCGGAGATCCGGACGGCACCGGCACCGGCGGCCCGGGCTACACGATTCCCGACGAGCTGGACACCGGTTTTCGTTATGAGCCCGGTATCGTCGCCATGGCGAACACCGGCAAGCCGAACACGGGCGGCAGCCAGTTTTTCATCGGAACCGGGCCGGATATGGAAAACTTGAACCAGATGCCGAACTATACGATTTTCGGCAAAGTCGAAAGCGGCATGGAGACGGTGCTGGAGCTGGCGCGGACGCCTGTCGGCTGGAGCGACGTCTATCAGGCGCAGACCGAGCCGCTGGAAGAAGTGAAGATCGAGAAAGTCACGATCATCGAGGAGTGACGAGAGGGGCGCGGCAACGCGCTCCTTTCCCGTTTTATCCGGAGCTTTCGCAGGCCCGGTTTATTTTTTTTCGGTCGCTGGAGATGGGCGTGAAGATGTGGTAAGCTTTTCACATGAATAAATGTTGTTTTCGAGAAGAACTGTCACCGATTTGTGGCGGACTTTTTCGCATCCTAAATGGAGAGGTACGTGCCGTATGAAACGTAAATTTTCAGATCGGGCCAACTGGCGGCGTATCTTGCGCAAAAGTTATACGTGCCTGGCCATCGACGGCGAAGAGTTCAAAGGACTCGTGACGTTTTACCGCATCCACGAACTGCGCGAGCCGCTCTGGAAAGAGTACAACGGCAGGCGCCTCTGTCTGGCGGACAAAGGGTATTTGTGGATGCAGCATTTTCCGCGGGGAGAACACTTTGTCGTGACGACGATGTTTGACGATAAGGGACGCGTCGTACAGTGGTATATCGATGTTTGCAAGACGCAAGGGCTAACCGATCAGCAGGTTCCCTGGTTCGACGATTTGTATTTGGATGTCGTTGTGCTGCCGTCAGGCGAAGTGTACCTGATGGACGAGGATGAACTGGAAGACGCCGTTCGGCAAGGCGAAGTAAGCGGGAAAGATGCGGCACTCGCGCGCAAGACGGCCGGCCGTTTGCTGTCGGCGATCCGCAACGGGCGGTTCCGGTATTTCGCGCTCAGCCTGAAGCATCGCAAGCTGCTCGGCGAACGGACAGGGGAACTGAGCGAATCATGAAGCGGCGGGGCAAAAAAAGAAGACCGCTTTACGTCACGCTGCGCCTGTCCGCCTGGGCGGTGGCGATCGCCGCGTTCTGGATCGGCTATCAATTTTGGGCGATCCACGAATACAAGCCGCCTAAGCCGATGCCGACCGCTGACGTCGGCATCGTGCTGGGCGCGGCGCTGTGGGACGGCGAGCCGAGCCCGGCGCTGCGCGAAAGGCTCGATCACGCCGTCGATTTGTACAAGTCGGGATACATATCCCGGATCATCGTATCCGGCGGCTATGACTACGAAGGCGCTGCGTTGACGGAAGCCGAAGGCATGCGCAATTATTTGGTGAAACAGCAAATTCCCGGGGAACATATCAGGCTGGAAAACGACGCGACGAACACTTACGAAAACTTGTTGTACAGCAAGAAAATAATGGATAAGCAAGGCTGGAAAAGCGCACTGATTATTACGCATACGTTTCATGCGAAGCGATCCGGCGATATTGCCGATTATTTGGGATATACGAATACGACGGTCGCCGCGGTGAAATCCAGAGTTCTGTCCGCCGCCCGGTACGAATCGAGGGAAGTGCTCGCTTTGACGAAATGGCATGTGGACAAGCTGCTGATGAGCTGGGGGCTCGGTTCTCCCGTTCCCGCATTTCAAAACTTCTAATATGAAAGACGCCGCTAGAATACACTGTTATTGCGGCGTTTACGAGCCGGGACTGTCCCGGCTTCGCGAGAGGCGCCAGCAGCGACGCGCGAAGGATGGGTGATACAACGGATGAACGGACCTGTCATCTCGGGAACGAAGAACGGCAACGCCAGACCGTCCCGCCAGATCAACGTGGTTCTGCGCAGCCATGAGGCTGCCGCGGCTGTCGCGGCGGCGCAGGCTGCGGAGAGCGAGCCGCTGCCGGCGGTCAAACCGCTGCCGGGAGGCGATCACTATGCCGAAATTCAGAAGGAATTGGAAACGATGGTCGGCATGGAGAACGTCAAGTCGCTTATCTATGAAATTTACGCGCTTCTCCATGTCAGCCGAATGCGGGCCGAAGCGGGTCTTGCCGGAGGATCGCATGTCTATCATATGATTTTCAAAGGGAATCCGGGGACGGGGAAGACGACGATCGCGCGCATCGTCGCCAAGCTGTTTCAGAAGATGGGCGTATTGAGCAAAGGCCATCTGATCGAGGTGGAGCGGGCAGACCTTGTCGGCGAATATATCGGTCATACGGCCCAGAAGACGCGCGACCTCGTGAAGAAGGCGCTTGGCGGCGTGCTGTTCGTGGACGAAGCCTACAGCCTTGCCAGAGGCGGGGAGAAAGATTTCGGCAAGGAAGCGATCGATACGCTGGTAAAGGCGATGGAGGACCAGCGCAATCAATTCATTCTCATTTTGGCCGGGTATCCGGCCGAGATCGAGCGCTTTTTGCTCACCAATCCCGGACTGCCGTCCCGATTCCCGATCCAGATCGATTTTCCCGATTATACGATCGACCAGTTGATCCAGATCGCGGAACAGATGGCGAAAGAGCGGGACTATTATATGCTTCCGCAGGCGGTTTTTAAATTGCGCCAGCATTTGATGCAGGAGAAGAGCGCGTCGCTGTACGCGTTCAGCAATGCGCGCTACGTCCGCAATATCATCGAGAAATCGATCCGGCATCAGGCCGTCCGGCTGCTCGGACAATATTCGAGCGGGGTGCCGGGCCGGCAGGAGCTGATGTCGCTGCGTCCGGAAGATTTGAAATGGGATGCCAAAACGTAACGAAACCTGGATGTAAAGGAGCCGTCTATGCGACAAACGACTTACGAAACGAATACGCTTGTGCAAGACCGCGCCGTCTTGGTCTCGCTTATCACTCCCGAAATTCGCCGCGGCTCCGCCGATCCGGAGCATTCCTTGCAGGAGCTCGTGAACCTGGCGGAAACGGCCGGCGTCGATGTGGCGGCGACCGTGACGCAGCATCGGGATGCGCCCGATTCGAAGTGGTTCGTCGGCAAAGGCAAAGTGGAGGAATTGAAGGCGATTGGCGATGAGCGCGGCGCGAATACGTTCATTTTCGACCAGGAGCTGTCGGGCGCCCAGGTGCGCAATCTGGAGGAGGCGCTCGACGCCAAAATCATCGACCGGACGCAGCTTATTCTGGATATTTTCGCCCAGCGGGCCAAGACGCGGGAAGGCATCATTCAGGTCGAGCTGGCGCAGCTGAGCTACCTGCTGCCGCGGTTGTCCGGTCAGGGCCGCAATCTGTCACGGCTGGGCGGCGGCATCGGCACGCGGGGCCCGGGAGAGACGAAGCTGGAGACGGATCGGCGGCATATTCGGGAACGAATCGCCGACCTGAAGCGGCAGCTGTCGGATGTGGTGCGCCATCGCAAGCTGCACCGCGAACGGCGCCGCAAGAACGGCGTCGTTCAGGTCGCGCTGGTCGGCTATACGAACGCCGGCAAGTCCACGCTCTTGCGCGAGCTGACCAGCGCCGATGTGCTCGTCGAGAACCGGCTGTTCGCCACGCTCGATCCGACGTCGAGAATGTTGACGTTGCCGAGCGGCAAGGAAGTGCTGCTGACCGATACGGTCGGCTTTATTCAAAATTTGCCCCACGATCTCGTGGCTGCGTTTCGGGCTACGCTCGAAGAAGTAAACGAAGCCGATCTGTTGCTGCATGTCATCGACTGCTCCTCGCCGATGCGGGAAGAGCAGATGCGCGTCGTCGGCTCGATTTTGTCCGAACTGGGCGCCGCGGACAAGCCGCAGCTAACGATTTTCAACAAAAAAGATTTATGCGGCGGGGCGGGGGCGGCTTCGTTCGGGCTGCTGCCATCGGACAGCGATACGATGCTGATCAGCGCCTACGACGCAGAAGATCTCGCGCGGCTGCGCCAGAAGATTCAGGACAAGCTGGCCGGAGACACCCGCACGTTTGCGCTGCCGGCGGAACGCGGCGATTTGATCGCGCTCGCGTACCGGATAGGCGAAGTGGTCGACAGAGAGACGGCAGGGGACAAGCTGCTGCTGAGAGTGGAGCTGAACAAGCAGGATTTCGAAGTTTTGGGCGGACCGCTTCATGAATATTTGGAGCAGCGTCCATGAATAAGGAATGAAATGAGCAAGGGAGATATTTCGGATTGAGCGATAAGGAACGAATGAACGATCATGTATGGGAAAGTCTGATGAAGCTTGCCGATGACGCGGAGCGGATGGCCGAACGGAGGTTCCGGGAAATCGACCGGATCGCCGAGAGAAACCAGTGGAAAGTGATCCGCGCTTTCCGCCGTCATCGTGTAAGCGATTTTCATTTTAACGGTTCGACGGGATACGGCTATAACGATTCGGGCAGAGAGGTGCTCGATCTCGTTTACGCTGATGTGTTCGGCGCAGAGGCCGCTCTTGTGCGGCCGCATTTTGTGTCCGGGACGCATACGATCGGCTGTGCGCTGTTCGGCTTGCTGCGGCCGGGCGACGAGCTGCTCTATATTACCGGGTCGCCATACGATACGCTTCATCAGGTGATCGGCAAGCCCGGTGACGGGACAGGCTCCTTGCAGGACTGGGGCGTCCGTTACCGCGAAGTGGCGTTGACGCCGGACGGCGGAGTCGACTGGGACGGCGTCGCGGCGGCAATCGGGGAGCGAACGAAAGTGATCGGCATTCAGCGGTCGCGCGGATACGCCTGGCGGAATTCGTTCACCGTGGCGGAAATCGGAGAGATGGTCCGCCGGGTGAAGGCGTTGAAGCCGGAGGCGCTCGTCTTCGTCGATAACTGCTACGGCGAGTTTACCGAAGAGCGCGAGCCGACCGAGGTCGGCGCCGATCTGATTGCCGGTTCGCTCATTAAAAACCCCGGCGGAGGCCTTGCCCCGACAGGAGGCTATGTCGCGGGCACCGCGGCGGCGGTGGAAGCGGCGGCATATCGCCTGACGGCTCCCGGCATCGGCGGCGAGGTCGGCGCAACGCTGGGGACGCTGCGGTCGATGTATCAAGGGCTCTACTTGGCGCCCCATCTGGTCGGACAAGCCGTGAAGGGAAGCGTGTTCGCTGCTGCGCTGTTTTCCATGCTCGGCTTCGATACGAGGCCGGATTGGCAGTCGCCGCGCACCGACTTGATTCAAGCGGTCCGTTTCGGCAGTCCCGAACTGCTTATCGCTTTCGTGCAGGGCATTCAGCAGGCGGCGGCGGTCGACGCCCATGTCGTTCCCGAGCCTTGGGATATGCCGGGCTACGAGCACCCGGTCATTATGGCGGCAGGGACGTTCATTCAGGGCGGCAGTCTGGAGCTGTCGGCCGACGCGCCGATTCGCGAGCCGTATATCGCCTATATGCAGGGCGGTCTGACTTACGCTCACGTCAAATTCGGCGTTCTGACCGCATTGTCCAACATGGTAAATCGTGAATTAATTGTGATTAAACCTAACACACCTTGACACATTTTGTGCAAAGGGTTACAATGGGATTAATAACTCCGCGAGGTGGAAGGTTGATGCGACATGGGTGACGAAATACGCAGAAATATGGCGCTTTTCCCGATTGGCATCGTCATGAAACTGACGGATCTGACAGCCCGGCAAATTCGTTATTACGAGCAGCACGAACTGATCGTTCCGGCGCGAACCGCCGGCAATCAGCGGCTGTTTTCCTTTAACGATGTGGAGCGGCTGCTGGAGATCAAGGCGTTGATCGAGAAGGGCGTCAACATTGCCGGCATCAAGCAAGTCATGAATCCGGTATCCAAAGAGTCGGAAGAAGCGACCGTCCTGAGCGAGCAATCCGAAGTCAAACGTCGCGAGCTGTCCGAGCCGCAGTTGCATCGGTTGTTGAAGCGGGAGCTGCTCGAGAAACGACCTGGCAAAGCGTCCATGATCCAAGGCCAGTTGTCCCACTTCTATAAGCGGTAAGAGATGCGGTAATCCAGTCATAAGGAGATGATATTTTGAGCTACACGAAAGAGGACATCATGCGCATTGCCAAGGAGCAGAACGTCCGATTTATTCGTTTGCAATTTACCGACCTGCTGGGCACGATTAAAAATGTGGAAATCCCGTTCAGCCAGTTGGAAAAAGCGCTCGACAACAAAATGATGTTCGACGGCTCGTCGATCGAAGGATATGTCCGGATCGAAGAGTCGGATATGTATCTGTATCCCGACCTCGATACATGGGTCGTATTTCCGTGGGTGACGGAAGACCGCGTCGCTCGGCTGATTTGCGACGTTTATATGCCTGACGGCACCCCATTCGCCGGCGATCCGCGCGGCATTCTGAAGCGCGTGCTGCGGGAAGCGGAAGAACTCGGCTTTACGGCGATGAACGTCGGACCGGAGCCGGAGTTTTTCCTGTTCAAAACCGATGAGAAAGGCGATCCGACGACCGAACTGAACGATCAGGGCGGATATTTTGACCTTGCGCCCACCGATCTCGGCGAGAACTGCCGCCGCGAAATTGTACTGACGCTGGAAGAGATGGGCTTCGAAATCGAAGCGTCCCACCATGAAGTGGCTCCCGGTCAGCACGAAATCGACTTTAAATACGCCGATGCGGTGAAAGCGGCAGACCAGATCCAAACGTTCAAGCTGGTTGTCAAAACGATCGCGCGCCAGCACGGCCTGCATGCGACGTTTATGCCGAAGCCGCTTTACGGCGTGAACGGTTCCGGCATGCACTGCCATCAGTCGCTGTTTGTCGGCGGCACGAACGCGTTCTACGACAAGGACGATAAGCTCGGTCTCAGCGATACGGCGCGTCATTATATGGCAGGCATCTTGAAGCATGCCCGTGCGATCGCCGCCATTACGAATCCGACGGTCAACTCCTACAAGCGTCTCGTTCCGGGCTACGAAGCGCCCTGCTATGTAGCCTGGTCCGCAAGCAACCGGAGCCCGATGATCCGGATTCCGGCATCCCGCGGGCTCAGCACCCGTGTAGAGGTGCGCAATCCCGACCCGGCGGCCAACCCGTATCTGGCGCTCGCTGTCATGCTGAAAGCCGGGCTTGACGGCATCCGCAACAAGCTGCCGCTGCCTGCGCCGACCGACCGCAACATTTATGTCATGACCGAAGAAGAGCGGATCGAAGAAGGGATCCCGAGTCTGCCGGCCGATTTGAAAGAAGCGCTCTCCGAATTGCTGCGCGATGAAGTCATTTGCGACGCTCTCGGCGACCACGCTCTGGCCCATTTCTACGAACTGAAAGAAATCGAATGGGATATGTACCGCACGCAAGTGCATCAGTGGGAACGCGATCAATATTTGACGTTGTATTGATGGTCTAATGCCATGTCTCGCTAGGGATTAAGGGTTCAACGTTTAGGGTTTTAGGAAACACCGTTTGGGCATACTTTGATTTAACGTTTAGGGTTTGCGGAATCAACGTTGGCATACGGAGTCAACGTGTAAGGTTTGCGGGACTAACGTTTGGCATACGGATTTGCAGGCATTACGGAATCAACATCAGGGATTGCGGATTTACCATTTGCGGGCATTTTGGAGTTGGTGCGGGATAACCTGCATTGGCTCACAAAATGCCCGTTGATAGTTGTTGGCGTAATTGGCGTTACTGGCGTTACTGGCGTAAGGTGTTACTGGTGTAGCGTTACTGACGTAATTAGCGTTAATGGCCTTACTAGCGTTAATGACGTTAATGACCATATACTTCCGCTTAAACATGGCCGATAATTCTCGAAAGACTCCGCTTGGAGTTTCTCTTAAACATTAAAGAAAGTATAAAACTCACTTCCTATTTGCCTGCCTAACTGTCCGCGCCTTCCGTCAAATCGTCGCACGTCCGTCGGTGTGCCTCGCCTTCCGTCAAATCGTCGCACGTCCGTCGGTGTGCCTCGCCTTCAGCGCCTCTGTCTCCCGGCAGATTGCTTTGGCGAAAAAGCTGCAAAAGTACAGGAATTTGGGCCCGAATAGATGACTATAGCGAAAAATCCTGCCAAAATACAGTAATTTTTGGCGATTTTCGCTTGTCTGGCTTGAACGGATCAAAAAAACTGCATTATCGCAGAAATTTTCCTGTTTTGGTTATTTTATCCCTGAAAAAGTTGCACTTTTGCAGCTTTGTTCTTTTATTGGGTTTCTATCTTCCGGATGCTGGCCGCCGCGGAGCCGGAGTAAAGCAATTTCGGGACAGGTGGCAGTTCACAGCGGGGCGAGGGCGAATTGAGCCCTGGCCGCCATGTCGTCTTTTGTTCATATAAGCATTTATAGCGAAACAGTATCGTCCTTAGACAGAGACGCCGTCAGGCGTTTTTCTTATTTTACAAGGCTTGTATCTTTCAGATTCCAGCAGCCGCGGAGCCGGAGTAAAGCAAGCAATTTCAGGATTGGTGGCAATGGCGCGAGCGAATAAAGCCCTGGAAGTTCGCAATTGGACGCACAGCGAGGATAGTTCGAGCGAATAAGGCCTTGGAGGTCACAATCAGTCGTACGGTGGGGGTGACGCTGGCGAATAGGGCCTTCGAGGTTCGCAATCGGACGCACAGCGGAAGCCTGGTCGCCATCCTGTTGTCTTTGCCGAACATGCGATGGGCGCGAAACAAAAGACAACCACCATTACCGTCCAAAGCGGTGATGGTGGTTGTCTGGTGTTCGATAGTGATTCCGATTTAAAAATCGGTAAACGGGATTCCCGCATAAAAGCGGCGGTCCGGTTATGGATGTCCCGAAACAAGCCGATGAGGGACGGCGGTCCGATTAATGGATGTCCCGGAACAAGCCGATGACTTTCCCGAGAATGGTGACGTTTTTCAGCAATATCGGTTCCATCGTCGAGTTTTCCGGCTGCAACCGGATATGATCGCGCTCCTTATAGAACGTTTTGACGGTCGCTTCGTCATCTTCGTTCATCGCCACGACGATGTCGCCGTTGTTGGCCGTCGATTGCTGCCTGACGATGACGTAATCGCCGTCGTGAATGCCGGCTTCGATCATGCTGTCACCGACGACATTAAGTATGAATACTTCATGATCCCCTACGAAATGGGCGGGGAGCGGAAAATAGTCCTCAATGTTCTCCGTAGCCGTAATCGGTACGCCCGCCGTTACTTTCCCGACAACGGGGACTTTGGCCACGGCGACCGGAAACGGAATTTCGTTCTCGTCCTGATCGAGAATTTCGATGGCGCGCGGTTTGGTGGGGTCCCGGCGGATGAGCCCTTTCTTCTCCAACCGGTCCAGATGACCGTGTACGGTTGAGCTGGAGGCTAGTCCCACCGCTTCGCCAATTTCACGGACGGAAGGCGGATAGCCTTTCTCCCGTACTTCGTTCTTGATGAACTCAAGAATTGCCTGCTGGCGGTTGGAAATCTTCGACACCGTCATCACTCCATTAGTTGATTTGGTTACTATTCTAACATAGAACCCGAGTTCGTACAAACATAAGTTCGAGAAACATGGGTTCGCATTTTCATAAAAAATTAGGAACAAATGTTCTGAAAACCGATTGACCTCAAACATATGTTCGTGATATATTCTGATTACAGAACAAATGTTTGGGGTGTTGAACGATGACGATTCATACGACAACGTACCGCAGCATATATGACAGAGATCGGAAAAAGAATTGCGTAGCGCTTTCCCGGACAGGTACGGCAACCGTTGGCAAGGGCTTCGTCCGGCTTCTCGCCGCGCTGGCGCTGCTGGCGTTTTTGTCCATTGCTTTTTCATTCTGGGTATCGGACGCTTCCGGCGTATCCCCGAAGCCTGCCGGTGCGGGAGAGAAGACGATTATCGTCGCTCCAGGCGACACGCTTTGGAGCATCGCGCTGGCCCATCCGGACGGGAACGGCGACATTCAAAGGCGCATTTATGAACTGAAGAAGCGCAACGGTTTGGATTCGTCCAACATCGTGCCGGGAATGTCGCTGATCGTGCCCGATCTGCGATGAGCCGCAGGCTTGGGACAGACGGTTCCCTGACTCCGGACCTGCGGAATATTCGGCCGGTGTGAAGACCGGTCGTTTTTAATTGCCCTTGCTTTCCCGCTGCCTTGACAATGGATATAAGAAGATGTCAAAGTAATAGATAGTTCCGGCGAAGCAGGAGAGGAGTGAGTGCAGGTGGAGAAACTGATCGCCCGGATCAACGAGCTGTCCCGCAAACAGAAAAGCGTCGGGTTGAGCGAAGAGGAAATAGTGGAACGGGACAAGCTCAGGCAGCAATATCTTGCGAACTTCAGACGCAATTTCCGCAATCAGCTCGATTCGATCAAGTGGGCGGACGAAGAGGACCGGCCTTCGGTCAAGCATTAGCACGCCGAAACCGCTTCATCCATAACAGGGAGGAAATGATTCGTGTCGCGAACGTGGGAGCGCAAGGTGCGCAAAAATTCCGCGCAATTGAACAAAGCGAGAAAAAAACAGGGGCTTAAAGCAATGACGCCCGCAGCCGATCAGGCCGAACGTTTTGTCGGACGCAATTATATCGGGCCGGCGCTGATCGTCATGCTGACCGTGTTCTATGCGATTCTCGGCCAGGCGAATACGGCAATGCAGGAGGACGGGACGTTCTACTGGCTCGTCATCGTTATGTATTTGCTGCTTGCGGTGCTGTTCTTTTTCCGGCGGCCGTACCTGGCGGTGGGCAAAGATTATGTCCAAACGCGCAAATGGACCGGCGACAAACGACTGCAAGCGTCCGATATCCGAAGCATCCGGGTGCAGCCGGGCTATGTCGTGATCGAACACAAAAAAGGAAACTGGGTGTTCTCGCGGGTAATGAACCGTTATCCGACCGATGAGATGGCAGCCAGGCTGTCTACGTTTGCGCAGCAGCATAAGATCGAAATGAAACAACTGTAGGTGACGATTTGGGGGAGTAAGGGAAATGGCGAAACAAGCGGTTTTATTTGACCTTGACGATACGCTGCTGTGGGACGAGCGGAGCGTGGCGGAAGCGTTTCAGGCAACATGCCGGGTAGCGGCGGAGAAGCGCGGTGTCGATCCGGATGCGCTGGAGGAGGCGGTCAGGCGCGAGGCGCGAGCGCTGTACGAATCGTATGAGACGTTCCCGTTTACGAAAATGATCGGCATTAACCCGTTCGAAGGGTTGTGGGCCCGTTTCAGTGAAGGAGAACAGGACGAATTTCGCAAGCTGGAACGGATCGCTCCGACATATCGAAAGCAGGCGTGGACGCGCGGGCTGAAAGCGCTCGGCGTGGACGACGAGCAGCTCGGCGCCGAACTGGCGGAACGGTTCCCGGCTGAGCGGCGTGCTCGTCCGCTCGTATACGATGAAACGTTCCGGGTACTGGACATGTTGAAAGGCTCCTATAGACTGCTGCTGCTGACGAACGGTTCGCCGGATTTGCAGAAAGAGAAGCTGGCTGGCGTACCGGAGTTGGCACCGTATTTCGACCACATTGTCATTTCTGGCGAATTCGGGGAAGGCAAACCCGCCGTCAGCATCTTTCGCCATGCGTTGGCGCTTCTTGGCCACGAGCCTGAAGATTGCGTCATGGTCGGGGACAAGCTGACGACCGATATTAAAGGAGCCAACGCCGCAGGCATCACGAGCGTCTGGATTAACCGCGACAACAAGGTGCCCGCAGACGATATTGTGCCGGATTACGAAATCCGCAATCTGGAAGAGCTGCTGCCGTTGTTAAAGGCGTAAACGGTTGGCCAGAATAGAGAAGCGCACCCGCTCCGGTTTGCCGGAAGCGGGTGCGCCTGCCTGTTACGTCATTGCGTGACGCTTTTTAAGCTTCTTTGCTGAACGCGGGATCGTCGTACGGTTCGGCGATCCAGCCGGCCGGTTCGATGAAAAGACGGACGGCGACGATTTGACGATTTTCCATCAGCGTGAAAAAGTGCGGTTTTTTCTCCGGTACGGAAATGACGTCGCCAGCTTCCAGCTCGACATCGAAATATCCGACATCCTCGGTACCCTTAATAACAAAGATGCCTTTGCCGGCCGTAATCGCGCGAACTTCGTCCTCGGTATGCGTGTGAACCTGTTCGAACTTCTTGAGCAGCTCGTCCAGATTCGGCGTAGCATCTGACAATGCGACGATGTCCCACGTTTTATAGCCGCGGCGCTCGGCCAAATCGCGAATTTCTTCGTCGTATGCCGACAAAATCTGATTTTTCTCCTCATCGGTCAAAACGAACTTTTCTTTCAGCTCGTCCGGCAGCTTTTCCGTATTCCAATGCTCGTACAATACTTCCTGCTTTTCCAGAAAGGCGCGCACGTTCTCTTCGCCCGAAATGCGCTCGCCCGTGTTGCGGATTCGAATCTCTGCCATGTTCATTCCCTCTTTTCCTATATGAAATTAACCTTATACTTCATCATTATAGTTCAAAAAGGCGCGGTTGTCGACAGAATGACCTTTTCACCTTATCATTAATCTGGTACACTAATGGTTAACGATTTTCGGGAAGGATGTTATGCAATTTTGTCGAAACTGACTTTACAACAATTGATGTGGCAGCGCATTCTCATCCTTGATGGCGCGATGGGGACGATGATCCAGCAGGCGAATCTGACTGCTGACGATTTTGGCGGAGAAGCGCTTGACGGCTGCAACGAAATGCTCGTACTGACGCGGCCGGATGTCATCCGCTCGATACATGAGCAATATTTGGAAGCCGGTGCCGACATTGTGGAGACGAATACGTTCGGGGCTACGGCTATCGTTCTCAGCGAATACGATATTCCCGAGAAAGCGCGGGAAATCAATCTGGCGGCGGCAGCGATTGCGCGCGAAGCCGCGGACAAATATTCGACGCCCGACAAGCCGCGTTTTGTGGCCGGCGCGATGGGACCGACGACGAAGACGCTGTCCGTTACCGGAGGCGTCACGTTCGACGAATTGGTGGATAGTTATTACGAGCAGGCGCTGGCTCTCATCGAAGGCGGAGTCGATGCGCTGCTGCTCGAGACGAGCCAGGACACGCTGAACGTGAAAGCGGGAAGCATAGGCATCCGCAAGGCGTTCGCCGCGACCGGGCGCGAACTGCCGGTGATGATTTCGGGGACGATCGAGCCGATGGGAACGACGCTGGCGGGACAAAATATCGAGTCGTTCTATATTTCGCTCGAGCATCTGAATCCGATATCGATTGGGCTGAATTGCGCGACCGGCCCCGAATTTATGCGCGACCATATCCGGACGCTCAGCGAAATCGCAAAATCGGCGGTCAGCTGCTATCCGAATGCCGGGTTGCCGGACGAGAACGGCCATTATCACGAATCGCCGGCTTCGCTTGCGACCAAGATGGCCGCATTCGCGGAACAAGGCTGGCTGAATATCGCCGGTGGCTGCTGCGGCACGACACCGGCGCATATCCGGGCGCTGGCCGAAACGCTCGCAAAGTACGAGCCGCGCAAGCGCCGCGGCGAGCATCCGCCGGCTGTCTCGGGCATCGAGACGGTATATATTGAAAAGGACAACCGACCCTATATGGTCGGCGAACGCACCAACGTGCTCGGCTCCCGCAAATTCAAGCGGCTGATCGCGGAAGGGAAATATGAAGAAGCGGCCGAAATCGCACGGGCGCAGGTGAAGAACGGAGCGCATGTTATCGACGTCTGCCTGCAGGACCCGGATCGCGACGAAATGACCGATATGAAGCGGTTTTTGGAACTGGTTGTCAAAAAAGTGAAAGTGCCGCTCGTTATCGATACGACAGATCCCAAAGTGATCGATGTGGCGCTTACCTATTCGCAAGGCAAAGCGATCATCAATTCGATCAATCTGGAAGACGGCGAAGAAAAATTCGAGAAAGTGGTGCCGCTGATTCACAAATACGGCGCTGCCGCCGTCGTCGGCACGATCGATGAGCGCGGACAGGCGATTACCCGCGAAGACAAGCTGGCGGTTGCGAAGCGCTCTTACGAGCTGCTGACCGGAAAATACGGTATGAAGCCGGAAGATATTATTTTCGATCCGCTTGTCTTTCCGGTCGGCACGGGCGACGAGCAATATATCGGTTCGGCCAAGGAGACGATCGAAGGCATTCGTCTTATCAAGGAGGCGATGCCGGAGTGCCAGACGATTCTCGGCATTAGCAACGTTTCGTTCGGCCTGCCGGAAGCGGGCAGAGAGGTGCTGAATTCCGTCTTTCTGTACGAATGTACGAAGGCGGGACTCGATTACGCTATCGTCAACACGGAGAAGCTGGAGCGTTACGCCTCTATTCCCGAGGAGGAGCGTCGGCTGGCGGAGGCGCTTATCTACGATACGAACGACGAAACGCTGGCAGCGTTCGTCGCCGCGTTCCGCGACAAAAAAGTGGCGAAGAAAGAAAAGGCGGCCAACCTGCCGCTGGAGGAGCGGCTCGCTTCGTACGTGGTCGAAGGAACGAAGGAAGGGCTGATTCCGGATCTGGACGAAGCGCTAACCAAATATAGTCCGCTTGAAATTATTAACGGCCCGCTGATGAAAGGGATGGAAGAAGTCGGCCGACTGTTCAACAATAACGAATTGATCGTCGCCGAGGTGCTGCAGAGCGCGGAAGTAATGAAAGCGTCTGTCGCCTATCTGGAGCCGTTCATGGAGAAAAACGAAACGTCCGTCAAAGGGAAAATCATTCTTGCGACGGTAAAAGGCGACGTCCATGACATCGGCAAAAACCTGGTTGAAATTATCTTGTCCAACAACGGCTATCAGATTATCAACCTGGGCATCAAGGTTCCGCCGGAGCAACTGATCGAGGCGTATCGTGCCGAGAAGGCCGACGCGATCGGGCTCTCGGGACTGCTCGTCAAATCCGCGCAGCAGATGGTCGTTACCGCGCAGGATTTGCGCAATGCGGGAATCGACGTACCGATTCTTGTCGGCGGCGCGGCCTTGACGCGGAAGTTTACGAAAACGAGAATCGCGCCCGAATACGACGGGCTCGTCTTGTACGCGAAGGATGCGATGGACGGACTCGATATCGCCAACAAGCTGATGGATCGCGAGCAGCGAAGCTTGCTGGAGCGGGAACATGCCGAAGCCATGGCGGCGATTGCAAGCGGAGCGGAGGAGAAAACGGCGCTGCCGAAGCAGACGCGGGCCGTCCGCTCCAACATTTCGCAGGACGCCCCGGTGTTCGTGCCGCCGGATTTCGAACGCCATGTGCTGCGCGACGTGCCGATTTCGCACATCGTACCGTATGTCAATATGCAGATGCTGCTCGGCCACCATCTCGGCGTGCGCGGGAAGGTCGAGCAGCTGCTGCAGGAAGGCGATCCGAAAACGGTGGAATTGAAGGAAACGGTTGACGAAATTCTCCGGGAAGCGAACGCGAACGGCATTATCCGCGCCCACGCCATGTACCGGTTTTTCCCGGCGCAATCGTCGGGCGACGACATTCTCGTGTACGATCCGGCCGATCATTCGAAGGTGTTGAAGCGATTCGCGTTCCCGCGCCAGCAGACGGAGCCTTATCTCTGTCTGGCCGATTTTCTGAAATCGACGGACAGCGGCGTGATGGACTATGTCGGCTTCCTCGTCGTTACCGCCGGACAAGGGATTCGCGAGCTGTCTTCGGAATGGAAAGATAAAGGCGAATATTTGCGTTCCCATGCGCTGCAGGCTGTGGCGCTGGAAGTGGCCGAAGGGTTGGCCGAACGCGTTCATCACATGATGCGGGACGTATGGGGATTCCCCGATCCGCCGGACATGACGATGAAGCAGCGGTTCGGCGCCCGGTATCAGGGCATCCGCGTCTCATTCGGATATCCTGCATGTCCGAATCTGGAAGATCAGGCGCTGTTGTTCGATTTGATGAAGCCGGAAGATATCGGCGTCCGTCTGACCGACGGCTTCATGATGGAGCCGGAGGCGTCGGTATCGGCCATGGTATTCGCCCATCCGGAAGCGCAATATTTCAACGTAGAGAAAGTGTAACGGATGAAGACCGTCCGGCCGGCGAAGCTGCGGGCCGGCGGCGAGAGCGGCAGAAAGCGGGAAGAAGGATCGGGCTCCTCTTCCCGCTTTCGTTTTATTGTCCGGGCAGAGATGGTAAAATAACAAAAGTCCATTTGGCAAAAGCTAGAGCGAGGGGGTAACGGCTGATGGAACTGCTGTTTTTGGGTACGGGGGCAGGGCGCCCCTCGAAAGACCGCAACGTCAGCGCCGCAGCTCTCGTGTTCCCCGAACGGGGCGGCGCGTTCTGGCTGTTCGACGCCGGCGAAGGCACGCAGCATCAGCTGATGCGCACGCCGCTCAAGCTGAACAAGCTGGAGGCGGTCTTCATCACGCATCTGCATGGCGACCATATGTTCGGCTTGCCCGGCTTGCTCAGCAGCCGGTCGTACCATGAAGGAGCCGGCGATCTCCCGCTGTTCGGCCCGCCCGGCATCAAGTCGTTTCTGGACGCGGTATTCGCCATTACAGGCACGCATCTCGAATACCGCCTGGACATACGCGAGGCCGTTGCGGGGCCGATATGGGACGACGGCACATGGTCGGTGCGATGCGCACCGCTGGATCATCGCGTTCCGTGTCTCGGCTATCGGATCGAGGAAAGGGATCGGCCCGGACGGCTCGACTCGGAGCGGGCGAAACAGCTGGGCGTGCCGTTCGGGCCGTTGTTCGGCGCTCTGAAGCGGGGCGAAGACGTCGAACTGCCTGACGGCACGATCGTCCGGTCGCGCGATGTCGTCGGCCCGCCTATCAAAGGCCGGGTCGTGACGCTGCTTGGCGATACGAAGCCGTGTCCGGAAGCGGTTCTTCTAGCAGAAGGGGCGGACTTGCTCGTTCACGAAGCGACCTTTGCCGCCGGCATGGAGGAGAAAGCGGCGAAGTACGGTCATTCCACGACAGGGCAAGCGGCGGAGACGGCGAAGAAGGCGGGGGCGAAGCGGCTCGTCATGACCCATTTCAGTCACCGGTACCGGATGGAGGATCTGGCGTCTCTCGAAAACGAGGCGCGAAAGGTGTTTCCCGAAACGGTAGCAGCCTACGATCTGAAGAAGATCGATATTCCGTTCCGATCCGAATGATTCGAAATGGACGCTAGCAACAACAATCGAGCCTGAAGCTTCCGGTAATCCGGCCTTCAGGCTCGATTGTCGTTACTGAACTTGGCGTTCGGCTTGAGAAATCAATCGTTCGCTTCGTCGCGAATTTCGTTTTTCATGCTCTGCATGCTGTTTTTACGTCGTTCGTTTTTCGCTTGTATCGCGTCGCGCTCTTCGGAAGATATTTCGTCCGCAAACTCGTTCAAGTAGTCTTCCGCTTCGTGCAAATTTTCCTCGGTATTTTGGACCGCCTGCTGCAAGCGCTCGACGTTGTCTTCCCGATTGTCAGGTTTCGGCGTCATTTTCAGCATCCTCCTGTCCGTCGCGTTTTCGGGCCGCCGCCCGGCGGCAGCCGGACGGCAGTTCCCCGCATTAGGATGCTGCCGTGATAACCCGATTATACGGAATGTGTCAAGGAGCCGCAGACCAGATCAGTTCGTCCACAGTGAGGCGCGAAGTCGGCTTCTCGCGTTCCTGCAGTTGTTCGGGCAGGTCGGCCGGATTGCCTTTGTGGCCGAGCGCGACCACGATCCGCGGCTCCAGATCGTCCGGCAAGCCGAGCGTTTCGCGCGCTTTGGCGGCATCGAAGCCGCCCATTGCACGGGTAATAAGCCCTCTGCGCGCCGCCTCCAGCGCGAGGTAACCCCAGGCTGCGCCCGTATCGAAGACGTGGGCGCGGTTCGGCTGGCCATCCGCTCTCGTCGTCTTGGACATAACGAGCAACAGCACCGGCGCCTTCGTGCACCAGGTCAGGTTGCCCGGCGCGATAAACGAATGGAATTTTTCCAGCTGTTCTTTCGTCTCCGCGATTAAAAATCTCCACGGCTGATCGTTCAAGCTGGAAGGAGCCCAGCGGGCCGCCTCGAGCACGGCCAGCAGGTCTTCGCGGTCGACCGGACGGCTGTCGAACGCGCGGGACGACCAGCGATTGACGAAAAGCGGGCTGATGGGCTGTTCCGGATGACGATATTGGGCTACAATCGGAGCGATGGATTGTTCAGCGGTCTGGCTCATGGATGTCCACCTTTCATTCAAAATCTTGATTGTTTTGCGGTTTTGCCGCTTTTCCCGGGAAAGCGCACGATGCGACAGATTGCGCGCCGATATGACGGGTGTGCCGGAAAAAGGGAATTGCAACGCGAACATGCATTCTGTAAAATGGAAAGAAACATAGGTTGCAACTTACAATTATAGCATGTACGGACAGTACTTGAAACCAGCGCTTACTTTCTAGGTATAAGGGAGAGGACGGTTATGAACCGTTGGACGGGGAAAGCGGCCAGCCTTGAAGAGTGGCTGAACGAATTGCGCCAAGACCCCGAGATTATGAGCAATGTGACGCATTGGCAGACGATACCGGCCCGCGAGGCCCGAACAGTGCCGCTGCCGGATGGTCTCGACGCCAGACTGGCCGGGGCGCTAAGATCGAAAGGCATCGAGTCGCTGTTCACCCATCAGGGGGAAGCGTTCGATGCGGTTCGCAGGGGCGAGCACGTCGTGACGGTGACGCCGACCGCTTCTGGCAAAACGCTATGCTACAATTTGCCTGTCCTGCAGTCGCTTCTGGAACGGCCGGACGGAAGAGCGCTGTATATGTTTCCGACGAAGGCGCTCGCGCAGGACCAGGTATCGGAGCTGCAGCAGCTCGCGGATTTGATGGGCGCCGATATCAAGACGCATACGTACGACGGCGATACGCCGCCGACGGTCAGGCAGGCGATCCGCAACGCCGGGCATATCGTCGTAACCAATCCGGACATGCTGCATTCCGCCATTCTGCCGCATCATACGAAATGGGTCAAGCTGTTTGAAAATATCCGTTACGTCATTATCGACGAGCTGCACGCTTACAGAGGCATTTTCGGCAGCCATGTAGCCAACGTAATCCGCAGGTTGAAGCGGATTTGCCGGTTTTACGGTTCAAATCCGCAATTTATTTGCGCATCGGCCACGATCGACAACCCGCGGGAACATGCGGAGCGGCTGATCGGCGAACCGGTGACGCTGATCGACAATAACGGCGCGCCGATGGGAGAGAAGCATTTTATTTTCTACAATCCGCCCGTTGTGAACCGTCAGCTCGGCATCCGCCGCAGCAGTGTGCTCGAAACGCGCAAGCTGGCGGCGCGGCTGCTGAAACAGGGGGTACAGACGATCGTCTTTGCCCGTAGCCGGGTACGCGTCGAGCTGCTGCTCACCTACTTGCAGGAGCTGGTGAAGGACAAGCTGGGCGACAAAACGATTCGCGGCTATCGCGGCGGCTACTTGCCGAAGCTTCGACGGGAAATCGAACGCGGGCTGCGCAGCGGGGAAATTCGCGGCGTCGTCAGTACGAATGCGCTCGAGCTCGGCATCGATATCGGCCAGCTTCAAGCCTGCGTGCTCAACGGCTACCCCGGCACGGTGGCGAGCACCTGGCAGCAGTCCGGCCGGGCGGGGAGGCGGCGCGGCTGCTCGGTTACGTTTCTTGTCGCCAGCAGCAATCCGCTCGATCAGTACGTCATTCAGAATCCGGACTTTTTCTTCAACCGTCCGCCCGAACGGGCGCTGATCCATCCGGACAATTTGCTCGTGCTGATCGACCATGTCAAGTGCGCGGCTTACGAGCTGCCGTTTGCGAAAGGGGAACAGTTCGGCGGGGAACCGCTTGAGGATATGCTCGAATTTTTGGCGGAGGAGAAAGTGCTGCACCGGGTGAACGACCGCTGGTTCTGGATGGAGCAGTCGTTTCCCGCTCATAACATATCGCTGCGCTCGGCGGCCCAGGAAAATTTTATCATTATCGATACGACGCATGGCAGCCGCGTGCTCGGCGAAGTGGACCGGTTCAGCGCGCCGACGCTTATCCACGAGGAAGCGATCTACATTCACGAAGGCGTCCAGTACCAGGTCGAAAAACTCGATTACCCGGAGAAGAAAGCCTACGTTCGCGAAGTGAGCGTCGATTATTTCACGGACGCGAATTTGGCGGTTGAGCTCAAGGTGCTGCATGTGGACAAGGAGCGCTCGTCTGGAGGGCTGTTCCGCCAATATGGCGAAGTGACCGTCAACGCCAAACCGACGATTTTCAAAAAAATCCGCTTGCGAACGCACGAAAATATCGGCTCCGGGCCGATCCATCTGCCGGAAGAGGAGCTGCATACGAGCGGCTACTGGTTCTGGTTCGGCGAAGAGGCGGCCGCGGGACGGAGCGCCAACGATATGCAGTGCGCGCTGCTCGGCATCGCGAACGTGCTCGTGCATATCGCGCCGCTCTATCTGATGTGCGATCCGCAGGATATCCGCGTCGTGCCGCAGGTGAAATCGGTACATACGCAGCGGCCGACGATTTATTTTTACGACCGTTATCCGGGCGGCATCGGGCTGAGCGAGCGGCTGTTCGAAGTACATGACGAGCTGCTGGAGAAGGCAAAATCGCTCATTCGAAACTGTACTTGCCTGAGCGGCTGCCCGGCATGCGTCGGGCCGATCGAAGAGGTCGGGCTGCTCGGCAAGTCGCATGCGCTCGAGCTGCTGCAGGCGGTGGAGGCTGCCGTATGAGCGGGCTCAGAGAGCGGATGAACCGGTTGCGGGGACTCGCGGCCGCGGCCAGGGAAGCGGGAGCGGTCGATACCGATGCGGATCGGAACGCAGCGACGGCCCCGGACGGAACCGGTATGCGGGCTGCGGACATTTCCGAGGCCGGAAGGAACGAAGCCGGCGGGGGACCCGGCAGGCCCGGAACCGGCGCCGCAGCGGCGGCCGATGCCGTCCCACCGGTTTCGGATGCGGCCGGTGACGCTGACGGTCCGGATGCCGAAGGCGAGCCGCTGCATCCCGCCTGGACGGAGCTCGGCGTCAAGCTGGTGACGAATGAGTGGGGCGGCTTTCTGCTGCGCGAAACCCGCTATCCGCCAACGCATTATCACGGAACGCACCGGCTGGGCGAATGGGAGACGTCCGTACGCGGGCTTGCCGCCTTTCATCCAGGCGTATCGGATGAAGGCATCGGGGCGGAAGAAGTGCTGTTTCTCGATCTGGAGACGACGGGACTCGGGGCCGGTGCGGGCAATGTGCCGTTCATGATCGGTCTCGGCTATTGGGACAACGGAAGCTATGTCGTCGAGCAATCGCTCATCCGCCATCCGGCGGAAGAGCGGGCGATGCTGGCCCGGTTGATCGGGCTATTGCCAAGATTCCGCTTTTTGGCCACCTACAACGGACGGACGTTCGACTGGCCGGTGCTGGAAAGCCGCTTTATTCTGAACGGCTTCGGGCGAACGGTGTGGACGCCGCTTCATCTCGATTTTCTTCACCCGTCCCGCAGCGTCTGGCGAAATACGCTGGCCTCGTGCAGATTGAGCCACGTGGAAGAGGAGCGGCTCGGCATCGTCCGCCGGGATGACGTTCCGGGCTCGCTAGCGCCGTCGATCTATTTTCAGTTTTTGGCGGACGGCGACCCGCGCCCGCTTGCGGGCGTGTTTCACCATAACGAATCGGATATGCTTTCCCTTGCCTGTCTGGCGATCCGTTTTGGACATTTGCTGAGCGGCGGACTGGGGACGGCCGTTCCGTTTCCTGACGAACCGGAGGAAATGGTGCGGACGGGACTGTGGCTGGAACGGATGGGCCATGCCGCGGCGGCGGCAGCGCTGTTCGAGAGGGCGAGCGGAAACGAGGACATCGGATATTCGACGCTGATCGCGCTGGCGGCAAGGGATAAGAAGGCTGGAAATTGGCGGCGGGCTGTGTTATTGTGGCAGAGGGCCGCACTAGCAGCCGCGAGCGGCGCGATGTTCTCATGCGAGGCGCATATCGAGCTTGCGATGTTTTACGAGCATAAGATGAAAGACTACGAATCGGCGCTCGCCTACGCGGAGGGCGCCTTTGAACTGATACAGCGCCATCCGCTGCTGCACCGCGGCGGCCGGCAGCGGGCCGAGCTGGAGGCGCTGCGCAAACGCAGAGACCGGCTGCGGCGCAAACTGCAGGCCGCAAAGCCGACGGCGCAGTGACAAGAAAGTTAGCGAATGGTTGCGGTGCGGCTGGTACGGCAGGTGCGGCATTTGATCGATAGTTTTGCCCTATACTTACAAAAGCGACTTTTCTGCGAAAAGTTTTAGGAGGAATCCGTTTGAAATCCATTCATTTTGCTGTGTTAGGCTTCGGAAACATCGCGAAGACGCATATTACGGCGCTGCGCGCGCTTCCTGTCGTCAAACGTTTGCCGGCGCTTCCGGTACTGGATACGCTTGTTACCCGGAACCCCGACCGGCACCGGCTGCAGGCGGAGGCGATAGGCTTCCGCCGTACGGTATCGTCCGCCGCGGAAGCGGCCGGCGACGGGCGGGTCGACGTATTCGATATTTGCACGCCGAACGCCGTCCATTACGACGATGTGATGTCCGCCCTTGGCGGGGGAAAAAGCATCTATTGCGAAAAGCCGGTGACCGATCGCTACGACCGTTCCCGCCGGCTGCTGGAGGAAATCGAGAAGGCGAATCCGGCCGAACAGCTTGCCTTTACGTTTCGTTACCATCCGGCGGTTATGCGCATCCGGGAATGGGTGCGGGCCGGCGTGATCGGCGAGCCGCTGCAGTGCAACATATCGTATCGCCGTTCGGGCTACCTCGATCCCGAGCGTCCCGTCAGTTGGCGGGTGCAAAGCGGTTTGTCCGGGGGCGGCGCGATCAGCGATCTCGGCGTTCATGTGCTTGATCTCATCCGTCACTGGTTCGGCGAGCTGTCGGACGTTTCCGGCATCGCCCGAACGTATGTCAAGGAGCGGGCGGCAGAGGCCGGCTCCGACCGGCGCGTCGCCGTCGATGTGGATGACTGGGCGATGATGCATTACGAAACGGCATCGGGAGTGAGCGGCGCGCTTGAAGTGTCGCGCATTGCTCTCGGCTCCGACGCTTATGAAATCCGGGTTGTCGGGACGAGGGGAAGCCTGACATGCGATCTGGAGCGGCAGACGGTTCCGGACATCCATCTGTTGAAGGGCGGAAGCGCCGCGCCGCCGCAGCCCGATGCGCTCGAGCTGCTGCCCGGCGAGAAGGCGACGATGGGCATTGCGGTCGACGCCCATTTTGCCGCCCTGCATCACTTCCTGCTGCGGCTTGCCGGAGAGGACCGCTGGCCCGATCTGGCGCCGCATATTCGCGACGGGGTGACGGTCGAATACTGGATCGAGCGAATATTGGCCGCCTCGAAGCGGAACGACGCGGCGGAGACCGGAGGAGAACGGACGTGAAGAAGCCGGACGCACCGCCGAAAGGGCTGCTGATCGATCTGGACGGCACGCTTTACCATGGAGCACGGCGGATCGACGGCGCGGATGCGTTCATCGCCGATCTGCGGAAGGCGGAACTGCCGTTCCGTTTCGTGACGAACAATTCGTCGGCATCGCCTGACGTCGTCGCCCGCCGGCTCGAGGCGATGGGAATTGCGGCGCAGGCGCGGGACGTATGCACGTCCGCTCAGGCCGCCGCCCGGTATATTGCGGAAGAGCGCCCCGGCGCGCGGGTGTTCGTCATCGGCGAGGACGGGTTGCGGGAAGCGGCCGAAGAAGCGGGTCTGGTCCTGACGGAACGGGACCCCGACTATGTGCTGCAGGGCATCGACCGCAAGCTGACATACGATCGGATCGCCGCTGCCGTTCGCCATATTTTTGCGGGAGCGCGGTATATATTGACCAACCCTGATTTGCTGCTGCCTTCCGATGACGGCTTGCTGCCGGGAGCCGGCTCGATCGGCGCGATGCTGCGCGCGGCAAGCGGGCAGGAGCCGGTGCTGATCGGCAAGCCGTCGGCGATCCTGATGGATTACGCGCTGCGTGACCTCGGACTGGCGGCTGAAGACGCATGGGTCATCGGCGACAACCTGGCGACGGATATCGCCGCAGGCAAGGCTGCCGGCTGCGGAACCGTGCTCGTGTTGACGGGGCTGACGACGGCAGACAACTTCGAAGCGTACGCCGGGCAGGCAGGCTGCAGGCCCGACGCCGTCTGCGGCGATTTGCACGAGCTTCGCTCGTATATTTCAGCTTTTATTCGGAGATAAGAGAAGCAAGCGGATATGACAGGAAGGAAGAGGAAGCAATGCCGGAACTGCCCGAAATGGAAACTTACCGAAAGCTGCTAGGAGAAAAAATCGCCGGAAAGCGGATTGCCGGTGCGGAAGTCACGAGAGAAAAGTCCATCAACGTTCCGGCCCACCTGTTCGACC
This sequence comes from Paenibacillus cisolokensis, assembly GCF_050481165.1. Taxonomy (NCBI): domain Bacteria; kingdom Bacillati; phylum Bacillota; class Bacilli; order Caryophanales; family Paenibacillaceae; genus Paenibacillus; species Paenibacillus cisolokensis. The sequence continues at coordinate 13,285 of NZ_JBCNFP010000056.1, read as the reverse complement.
GGGAACTGACCGGACGGACGATCTGGTATATCGAACGAAGGGGCAAACATTTGCTGTTTCATCTGGACAACGGCAAAAGGCTTTTGCTCCATTTGATGCTCGGCGGATGGATGCATTACGGTACGGAAGCGGACCGTCCGGATCGGACGGTTCAGGTCACGCTCCGTTTCGCGGACGGCAGCGAGCTGTATTTCATCGGCTTGCGGCTCGGTTATTTGCATTTGCTGACGGCCAAAGAAGCGGATGAGCGGCTGGCGAATCTCGGACCCGATCCGTTCGACAAGCGGCTTGCCGAGGAGCGGTTCCGCGAACGGTTCAAAGGCAGACGCGGAACGCTCAAGGCGGCGCTGGTCGATCAAACCGTACTGTCGGGAATCGGCAACTGCTATGCCGATGAAATTGCCTTTGCCGCTTCCGTAAGACCCGACGCGCGCATCCCGGAGCTTGCGCCCGACTCCTGGAACCGGCTGTACGCCGCGATGCGCAGCGTGCTGCGCGAGGCGGTGGAAGCCGGCGGCTATATGGAGCAGCCGTTGTTTGCCGGCGACAGTCTGACGGGCGGATTCAACGACCGCTGCAAGGTTTACGACCGTCCCGGCGAGCCTTGCTTCCGCTGCGGCGGAACGATCGTGCAGGAGCAGCTGTCGTCGCGAAAAGTATTTTACTGCCCGTCCTGCCAGAAGGACAGGTAAGCGGCCATGCGATTCGGCTGTCATCTGAGCATTCGCGGCGGCTATGCGGCCGCCGCGCGCGCCGCTGCCGCTCTGGGGACGAAAGCGTTTCAGTATTTCCCGAAAAACCCCCGCAGCCTGGCGATCAAGACGTTCGATCGGCAGGACGCCCGCCGCTGCGCGGAGTTATGCATGGAGAGCGGTACCGTATCCGTCGCCCATACGCCGTATCCGACCAATTTGGCGGCTGATGACGAGAGACAGCGCGAACGCACCGTACTGTCGCTGCTGAACGATCTGGATATTGCGGACAGCTGCGGCTCCGTCGGCATTGTCATCCATTTCGGCATTTACAAAGGAGCCGATCCGCTGCAAGGGTACCGGAACATTATCGAATGCATTGATCGCGTCACATCCCGGTGGACGGGGCGGGCGAAGCTGCTGCTGGAAAATCAGGCGGGCGACCACGCGTTTATGGGCACGACGTTCGAGGAGCTGGCGCGCATCCGCGAGCTGTGCCGGAACCCGGAGCAAATCGGCTATTGCCTTGACAGCTGCCATCTGTTCGCCAGCGGCATGTGGAACGGGGAGCCGGACGGAGAATGGGCGGAAAAGGCGGACAAGCTCGGGATATGGCGTCTGATCGAGGCGGTTCACATGAACGACTCGGCTTATCCGGGCGGTTCCCGCCGGGACCGGCATGCGCCGCTTGGGAAAGGCCATATCGGCGAAGCCGGACTACGCTGGCTGTTCACGTTGCCGGTACTCCGCGGCGTCCCGTTTATTTTGGAGACGCCGCCGGATGCGGACGGCACGCACCGCAGCCAGCTCGCCCTGCTCGCCCAATGGGGAGGAGAACGATGATTCACGTTTTTCTGGACGATTATCGAAGCTGTCCGAAAGGGTTCGTATTGGCGAGAAGCGCCGAAGAATGCATCATGCTGATCGACGACGGACCGATCGGCATTTTGTCGCTCGATTACGATCTCGGCTGGGGGCGTCCCACCGGGCTCGACGTCGCGCGCCATATGGTGGAAACCGGGCGTTATCCCCGGGAAATTTACCTGCATACGTCGAGCGAATCGGGACGCCGGCAAATGTATCATCTGCTCGCCGGGCACGTTCCCGACACGACCCGGCTTCATTACGGTCCGATGCCGCCGTCTCTTGCGGCCGGCCTACACGGACGAGATGGCAATATGACAATGGAATCGAGGGATGAATGAATGATCAGGATGAGCGGTCTGACGCTCCGGCGCGAAAACCGCGTCATATTGAACGGCGTCGATCTGCATATCGGAAAGGACGAGCACTGGGTCATTCTCGGTCGCAACGGATCGGGAAAGACGACGCTGCTCGAAATGATGACCGGATATATGTTTCCGACTTCCGGCACGGTCGAGGTGCTCGGATACCGGTACGGCCAATGCGACGTCCGGGAAGTGCGCAAGCGGATCGGTTATATCAGCCAATCGCTTATCGAGAAGTTGACGCTGGCCGACCCGGTATGGGAAGTGGTCGCGACCGGCGAATACGCGTTTCTCCGGTTTTATCAGGACATTCCGTCCGAATTGAAGGACAAGGCTTGCTCCCTGCTCGGGGAGGTCGGATTGGGAGAGATGGCGGAGCAGCCGTTCGGAACGCTGTCGCAGGGCGAGCGCAAAAAAGCGCTTCTGGCGCGCGCGCTGATGGCCGACCCGGCTTTGCTTATTATGGACGAACCGTGCGCCGGTCTCGACCTGTTCGAGCGCGAGAAGCTGCTCGCGCAGCTGGACCGCCTCGGCAGCCGGAACATGACGCTCGTATACGTCACGCATCATATGGAAGAGATCGTGCCGGTATTCACCCATGTCGCACTTATTCATAACGGATCATTGATCGCTGCCGGCCCGAAGCAAGACGTATTGACTCCCGAGCGGCTCGCCGCCGCATACGAACTGCCGGTCGAGGTGGAATGGGCGTACGGCCGGCCGTGGCTGAAAGTGCCGTCCGGGGAGGAAGTGCGAAGGTGACGCGCTGGATCGGTACGGCCAACCAGGGCTACTCGCCTTACGCGATGGAAGAGCTGCGGCGTATGTTTCCCGGCGCTTCGTTCGAGCCGCTGGCGCCGGGCGAGACGTTTCTGGCCGAGCTGCCCCGGAAGCGGGACGAGGTGACGCGGGAGCTTGAAGAACAGCCGCCCATTTTCCTCCGCCATATGCAGCCTGTCGAATTCACGCTTCCGGTTCGCGGGAATGCCGAAGATCTGGCCGCGCTCGGGGAGCTCGTCAGAGCCGAAGCCCCGAGGCTTGCCGGCCGCACTGTCGCGGCGCATATCCGCAAAATGCCGGGGACGCCGTACCCGTACGCCGCGATCGATTCCAAAGAAGCGATCGACGCGGCGCTCGAAGAGACCGGCGCCATCCCGCAGGTGCGGAATGCGGATTTGCTGTTCGCCGTCTACGCCGGCACGGCGGGGCTGTACGCCGGCATCGGCACCGCGCGCGAAATGCTTTCCGACTGGCCGGGCGGCGCCATCCGCTTTCAGCGCGAAGAGGGACAAATCTCCCGCGCGAAGTTCAAGCTGCTCGAAGCGGAACGCGTCTTCGGACTCGACTATGCTTCGTTCCGGCGGGCGCTCGACATCGGCGCCGCTCCGGGCGGATGGACGTCGCTGCTGCTGGAGCGCGGCCTTTCGGTGACGGCCGTCGATCCGGCCGAACTTCATCCGTCGCTCTTGAAGCACGAACGTCTCGTCTACGAACGCAAAAACGCTTCAGAGGTCCGTTATGCGCCGGGCACCTTCGATTTGCTTGTCTGCGACATGAGCTGGAGTCCCGCGCTCATGAGCAAGCTGGTGCTCAATCTCGCCGATGCGCTGGCGGAAGGGGCGACGGCGATCGTGACGGTGAAGCTGATGCACCGCAAGCCGTTCCAGACGATTCGCGAAACGACGGCCAGACTGTCGCAAGCCTATCGGGTGCTGCGGGCCAAGCAGCTGTTTCACAACCGCGACGAAGTGACGCTGCATCTGGCCAGAAAGCTCTGACAAGCATGAGCGGGGAGGAGAGCGCGTTTGCCCGTCTTCAAATCGGTTTTGCCGAACATGCGGATCAAGCACAAAATGTTTCTGCTCGTGTCGTCCGTCGTCACGGCCGTCGGCATGCTTTCGCTGCTGCTTTTGCAGTACGCCCTTCGGGTGTACGAGGATGAAATCTATCAGCAGTCCGCAAAGGCGCTCAGCCTGACGTCGTTCGGCATCGAGAACGAGCTGAAGCGGATCGAGGAAATGTCGTACAACGTCGTCGTCGATCCGCTCATCCAGAAAAATCTGTCCGCGATCCGGGACGGCGCGGCCGAATACGAGCGCTACGTCATCACGACGATGACGACGGAGCGGCTCGTGACGCTCGGCGCCCTGGAGAAGTATGTGCTGTCGCTCCATCTGTACGATGTGAACGGCCAGGAATATGCCGTCGGCTCCAAACGGGAAGCTTTGACGGATGCAAGAATGCGCGAAATTCGCGAAAAAGCGGTGATGCAGCAGGGCGGGGTGGCCTGGGTTCCGCCCGATCCGTCCGATTTCGCCCTGGCGGCCGGACGCGAAGTGCGCTCTGCCGTCAATTTGAGCCTGGATTTGCTCGGATACCTCGCGGTTCGCGTAGATATGAAAGCGCTTTTTCGAAATTATGCCCAAGGAATGGATACCCGCCAATCGCAGTTTCTGATATGGGGCGACGACGGCCGTCTCGTTTATCCCGAAGAGCCGCTGCACGATCCGTCCGAACTCGGCCCCGCTCCCGGCAACGGTCGGGGCTACCGGATAACCGACGTCGACGGCCGGCGTTATTTTGTAACCTATGTCAAATCGGCGCATATGGACTGGCATTATATGACGCTCATTCCGTACGACCATATATTTAAGCGCATTATGGACTTGCGCAAGCTGGTCGTCTTTGTGTTCGTTCTCGTCTTCATCGTGACGGCGTTCATCGCCATGCGGTTCGTCCGGTCGATTACCGGGCCGATCGAACGGCTGAACGCAAAGATGAAGCGGGTTCAGCTCGCCGGCTTCGAGGCGCAGGATATGGACGATGGCGACGAGATGATCGCGATGGACGAGGCGGGACAGATGCACCGGAATTTCCGGATGATGGTGGAGCGGATTCGCGAGCTGGTGAACGAAAACTACGTCAAGCAGCTGATGATCCGGGAGACGCAATTCAAGGCGCTGCAGGCGCAGATCAATCCGCATTTTCTGTACAACACGCTCGATTCGATCAACTGGTCGGCCAAAATGAACGGCCAGCGCCAAATTTCGCAAATGGTGGAATCGCTCGGCTTTTTGCTGCGCAGCTCGATCAGCCTGAAGGAGCCGCTCATTTCGCTGCGGCATGAGCTGGACATCGTCTCCCATTACGTTACGATCCAGCAAATCCGGTTCGAGGAACGGCTGGATTTTCGGCTGGACGTGCCGGAAGCGCTGACCGACGCGCAAATTCCGAAGCTGTCGATCCAGCCGCTCGTCGAGAACGCGGTGCATTACGGCGTCGAGCAAATGATCGGCACTTGCGTCATTCGGGTCTCCGCCCGGCTGGACGGAAGCGATGTGCTTGTATCGGTGGAAGATGACGGTCCCGGCATGGACGGCTCATACCTTGCCCGGCTGAAGGCCGGCGAAGTGAAACCGAAAGGATCGGGACTCGGCATTGCGAATATCGACGAGCGGATCAGGCTGCTCTTTGGCGAACGGTACGGATTAACGGTGGAGAGCGAGCGGGGAAGCGGCACGCGGGTCCATCTCCGTTTCCCGTACAAGAAGGAGGGATCGTGACATGTACAACGTTTTGCTCGTCGACGACGAACGCATCATTTTGGACGGCATTTCCCATATCGTCGATTGGCGGTTGCACGGGACGGCGCTTGCGGGCACGGCGCGCAACGGCGTGGAAGCGCTGCTCATGATCGAGGCGGACAAACCCGACATCGTCATTACGGATATCCGCATGCCCGGGATGGACGGCCTGCAGCTGGTGGAGAAAGCGGCGGAGCAATATCCCGATATCGCCTTCATCATGCTGTCGGGCTTCGATGAGTTCGATTACGCGAGACGCGCGATGAGCTATGGGGTGAAGCATTATTTGCTGAAGCCGTGCAACGAGGCGGTGATCGGGCAGGCGCTCGACGAAGTGAGGGAAGAGCTGGACAGACGCCGGAGCCGCGAACAATTTTTGCGCAATATGGAGACGGAATTGATGAAAGTGCTGCCGCACGCGAAAGAGCAGTTTCTGAAGGAGCTCGTCACGAACAAAACGTACCGGCGAAGCGATTGGGACGATTACGGTCAGCTGTTCGGCATGCCGATCGAAATCCAGCAGGTGCGTCTTCTGCTCATTCAACTGGAAGGGATGTACGACTACGAGCATCTCTTCGCTTTCAAAAACATTGCGGAATATGAGCTCGGGCACGACGTGCTGCTGCTTAGCACGACGATCGGCAAGCATGTCCTGCTGCTGGTGAAGGAACCGCCCGTACCGGAAAAGCTGTTTGCGCAAATCGTTTCGGTGAAGCGCAAATTTGTCGAGCTGTACAAAATCGACGCGACGATCGCGATCAGCGAGGCGGGCGACATTACCGGCGTCCGCCATATGTACCGGGAAACGCAGGAATGCCTGAACTACCGCTTCTATCTCGGTGAAGGCAGCATTATCACGAAGCGGGATATCGCCCGCGACGACGCGGGAACCCGGGCGAACTTCACGATCGACGAGGAACGGCTGTGCATGATGATACGCTCCGGCGACTGGGCCGACGTCGAGGCCGAGCTCGATGCCGTGTTCGAGTCGCTGGCGGATATGCGGATGGATATGGCGATGGCCAAGTCTTATCTGATTCCGCTGTTCGTCGCCATTGCGCGGCAGAGCGGCGACGCCGGCGAGATGAACCGTTACCTGCAATCGATCGCCAGGATGGACTCGCTCCAGACGCTGCAGTCGCTCCGCTCGTTCATAACGGAGACGGCGCGGAATATTACGTCGGACAACTACAAGGCGCTGCGCAACAGGCATTCCACCATTATCGGCAAAATGATCGGCGTTATCGAAGAAAATCTCGGAAATCCGGAACTGTCGCTCAACTGGGTAGCCAACGAAATTTTGTACATGAATGCGGATTACCTGGGGAAGTTGTTTAAAAAAGAAACGGGAGAAAAGTTTTCCCATTATGTGATGAAAGCGCGAATCCGCAAAGCGACCGACATATTGGAACGAACGGACGATGTGAAAGTGTTCGAGCTCGCCGAAATGCTCGGATTCGGGGACAACCCCCAATACTTCAGTCAAGTGTTCAAAAAATATACCGGCTGCACGCCTTCCGAATACAAGAGATCGCCATGACGCGATCTCTGTTTTTTAAACAAAGAAAGCGGTTATTTGGATTCCGGTCACAATTGGGCTCCTTCTATAATCGACTTGTAAGCGGTTATCTTTTTATAGCAGAAAGGGGACTGGAAATCGTGAGACGTACGACAAAAGCGCTTGCGGCGCTCGCCGCGTCCGCGCTTCTCCTTAGCGCCTGCGGACAGCCGTCCGAACAGGAAGGCGTGACCGGAGACGGCGGGGGCGCGGGAGGGCCGAAGGATGTGACGCTTCGCGTCGCCTGGTGGGGCGGGCAGCCGCGTCACGATTACACGCTCAAAGTCATTGAAAAGTATGAGGAGCTGAATCCGCATGTGACGATCGAGCCGGAATACGCGGCGTTCGACGATTACTGGAAGAAGCTGTCGCCGCAAGCAGCCGCCAACCGGCTGCCCGACGTATTTCAGATGGATATTTCGTATATCAGCCAATATGGCAGCAAGGGCCAGCTGGAAGATTTAACCCCTTACCTAAACGTGCAAATCAAGGTCGACGATATCGACGAAAATGTGCTGAATTCGGGTAAAATCGGCGACAGCCTGTACGGCATCACAGCCGGCGTCAATGCGCTCGGCTTCCATTACGATCCCGCGCTGCTGAAGAAAGCCGGCATCGACTCGTTCCCCGAGCAATATGACTGGGACGACTATGTCGAGATGGCGATGAAGGCGAAGGACGCCGGGCTGTATTTCGACACCGGCATGCGGGCGGAAATTTTCTTCGGCTACTTCCTGCGTCAGCACGGCGAAACGCTTTACAATGCGGAGGGCAATGCGCTCGGCTACGAGGACGACGCACTCTTTGTCGAATATTTCGGACGTTTGGCCGAGCTTGTAAAAGCGAAAGCGGTTCCGACTCCCGACATGCTGGCGCAAGTGAAAGGTCCGGAAGACGATCCGGTCGTGAAAGAGCAGGCGGTCGGCATCTGGCAATGGTCTAACCAATTCGTCGCCCTGCAGCAAATTGCGAACCGGCCGCTTGAAATCGGCCGCATGATGGGGCCGGACATGGAGAAAGGGCTGTACCTCCAGCCGAGCATGTTCTGGTCGATCAGCAAAAACTCGAAAGTAAAGGAAGAAGCGGCAAAGTTTATCGACTTTTTGACGAACAGCATCGACGCGCACAAGCTGATTCTCGGAGAGCGCGGCGTTCCGATTTCGGCCGCTGTCAAGGAAGGCATCAAAGCCGATCTGACGCCCGCCCAACAGCAAGTATTCGAGTATGTCGCCTGGGCCGAGAAGAACAGCTCGCCGATCGATCCGCCGGCGCCGGTCGGGGCGGCCGAAGTGATGGCCGCATTGAAAAATTACAACGAGCAGCTCCAGTTCGGCCAAATTACGGCCGAAGAGGCAGCCAAGAGATTCAGAGAGGAAGCGAGCGCCGTACTTGGGAAGAACAAGTAGCGATTCGGGATGGCGGCGGGGCCGGCCACCGGCCGCCGTCCGCCTCCCGGCGCGCCCGGCCCTTTCCGACAGGAGTGGATGGATAGATGAAATCCGGCGCATGGAAACAAACGTTGACCGGTTATACGTTTATCGGACCGTTTATTATCGGCTTTCTTGCCTTTACTTTGATCCCGGTATTCACGTCGCTTTATTTGTCTTTTACGGACTATGATCTTTTTTCCGCTCCTTCGTGGATCGGATTCGACAATTACCGGCATATGTTTCTGGAAGATCCGAAGTTCTGGACTTCGCTCCGGGTCACTTTTCTGTACGTATTCATCGGCGTCCCGCTGCGGCTTGCGTTCGCCTTGTTCGTCGCGATGATTCTCAACACCGCGTCGAAGGCGGTCGGTGTTTACCGTACCGTCTATTATTTGCCTTCCATCATCGGCGGAAGCGTGGCCGTATCGATTATGTGGCGCAACATTTTCGGTGACGAGGGCATCATCAACCGGCTGCTGAACGCGCTCGGCTTCGACAGCATCCGCTGGTTCGGCGATCCCGACGCGGCGCTCGTCATGCTGATCTCGCTTTCGGTCTGGCAGTTCGGATCTTCGATGCTCATTTTTCTGGCCGGTCTCAAGAACATCCCCGGCGAAATGTACGAGGCGAGCAGCGTCGACGGTGCGGGCCCGGTTATCCGCTTCTTCAAGATTACGCTGCCGCTGCTCAGTCCGATCATTTTGTTCAATACGATTATGCAGACGATCGGGGCTTTCATGACGTTCGTGCCGGCTTATATTATTTCCAAAGGCGAAGGCGGTCCGCTTGACGGCACGCTGATGTATTCGCTGTATCTGTTCAGGCAGGCGTTCATCTACAACAACATGGGATACGCTTCGGCGATGGCGTGGATTATGCTGATTATCGTCGCCGTGCTGACGGCCCTCGTCTTCAAAACGTCGAAATTCTGGGTCCATTATGAATCGGGAGGGCGCTGACGGATGAAGGGGAAATCGCTGAAATGGCCTGTCTATCACCTCGTTGTCGGCGGTTTGGCGCTGCTGTTGCTGTACCCGGTCATTTGGCTCTTGATGAGCTCGTTCAAAGTGAGCAATACGATTTTTACGACGGCGCACCGGCTGCTGCCGGACCCGTGGACATGGGAAAACTACAAAATCGGCTGGCAAGGCATCGGCGGTCAAACGTTCGCCGACTTCATGATGAACTCGCTGGAAATCGTCGTGCTGTCGACGATCGGCGCCGTGTTCTCGTCGGCGTTCATCGCCTTCGGCTTCGCACGGCTGAAATTCGCGGGCCGCTCGTTCTGGTTCGGCGTGATGCTGGTGACGCTTATGCTGCCGCATGACGTCGTGCTCGTGCCGCAATACGTCATTTTCTCGAAGCTCGATTGGCTGAATTCGATCAAGCCGATCGTCGTGCCGCAATATTTCGGCATCCCGTTCTTTATTTTTTTGCTCGTCCAGTTTATCCGCACGATTCCGTCGGAGCTGGACGAGGCGGCGACGATCGACGGCTGCGGGAAGTTCCGCCTCTTCTTCCGGATCATTCTCCCGCTCGTTGCGCCCGCGCTCGCTACGGCGTCGATCTTCTCCTTCTATTGGCGATGGGAGGATTTGCTCGGACCGGTGCTCTATCTGAACAGTCCGAGCCTGTATCCGGTGTCGATGGGGCTGAAAATGTTCCTCGACAGCGAAACGATCTCGAACTGGGGCGCGATGTTCGCGATGTCGATCGTGACGCTGCTGCCGGTATTGGCCGTATTCTTCATGTTTCAGAAATATATTGTAGAAGGGATCAGCACAAGCGGATTGAAGTGATCCCCGATGAACAGGAGGAGGGACAGGAGATGCCGCAACTTGTCTATGACGAAAATGAAATTCGCGAAACGATCGACCGGATCGTGGACCGCACGTTCCGGATGGATTTCGGTTGGGACTGGCCGGGAGGTGTCGCCTTTTACGGCGTTTGCGAAGCGTTCGAGGCGACCGGCAACGGCCAATATATGGAGCTGCTGCAGCAGTGGGTGGACGAGAAGCTGGAAGACGGGCTGCCGAAGCTGTCCGTCAACGGCGTGTCGATCGGCCATTCCCTGATTACGCTGTACAAATCGACCGGGGACAGCAAGTATCTGGACATCGCCGTCCGGATGGCCGACTATTTGCTCCATGACGCCGAGCGGTTCGGCGATGATGTGCTGCAGCATACGGTCAACTCAGAGAAAGATGTGTTTCCGGAGCAGGCGTGGGTCGATACGATGATGATGGCCGGCTATTTTCTGCTTCGGATGGGCCGTCTGCTCGACCGGTCTGATTATCGGGATTTCGGCCTCAAGCAATATCACGGCCACGAAGAGCTGCTGCAGGACCCGGTGACGAATCTGTACTATCACGGCTGGGACAACGTCGCGAAAAATCATATGTCGGCCGTCTATTGGGCGAGAGGCAATGCGTGGGCGGCGCTCACGATGGCCAGGGCGCTGCGGGAAATCGAAGTGCAGCATCCGTCCTATATGATTATCGAAGGGTCGCTGCGCGACCAGCTGAGCGCGCTCGTCCGTCTGCAGTCGGACGAAGGGCTGTGGCATACGGTGCTGAACGATAAGGAGTCGTATTTGGAGACGTCGGCGTCGGCCGGCATCGCGGCAAGTCTGTTCGCGTTCGGTACGCTGTACAACAAGTACATTCAGAAATCGATCGGCGGGCTGCTGAAGCAAGTGACCGCTGACGGCGCGGTGCTGAACGTATCGGCCGGCACCGCCGTCATGCACGATACGGAAGGCTACAAGAACGTATCCCGCAAGCGGATTCAGGGATGGGGGCAAGGGTTGGCGCTCGCCTTCTTCGCGGAATTGCTGCAATCGAAAAACCGCGTATATCATTGAACGAGAACATCTAAACGCAGGCTCCATGCCTGTCGCCGGTCCGGCGGCAGGCATGGAGCTTTTTTTGTACAGGCGTAACGCCCATAATCATGATCTCACAACGCGGGCGGGCGCCGCTGCGATCCGGGCTGCCAAGGACGGGTGATGAGCTGCGGATTATATACGTAACGGCACGGGGCGGCTTACGATGGGAGAGAAAACCATCCCCAAGCGATAAGGAGGTCCCATGAAACGATGAGAAAGATGTGGAAAAAAACGGCCGTATGGCTTTGTACCGTGTTCGTTCTCGGCGCTCTGCTCGCCGCATGCGGTTCGGATGACGGGAGAACGTCTTCGAACGGAGACACGGCAAGCCGGGGCGAAGCGGGAGAAATCGGTGAAGGGACGGCAAAGCCGGAACCTTTCCAGCTCAAGATTATGACCAACCTGCATACGCCGGAGGTGCCGCACGACGAAATCGAGAAATTGCTGGAAGAGAAGACGAACACGCAGCTCGACATTCAATGGGTGCCGGACGGAAGCTACGAAGAGAAGCTGAATGCTTCGTTTGCCACTGGATCGCTGCCCCAGGCCGTTTACATGAAAAACCAGGCGACCTATATCATATTCCGCGACGCGATACGCAACGGGCAGTTTTGGGAAATCGGCCCCTATCTGAACGAATATCCGAATCTGTCCCGGCTCGATGAGAACGTGCTGAAGAACACGGCCGTCGACGGGAAAATTTACGGTCTGTACCAGGAAAGGCCGCTTTCCCGGCAGGGCGTCATCTACCGCAAGGACTGGGCGGACAAACTCGGCATACCGGAGCCTGAGACGATCGACGATCTGTACAACATGATGAAAAAATTTACCGAAGAAGATCCGGACGGAAACAACAAGCGCGACACGATCGGCCTGACCGACCGGAGCGATCTCATATACGGCGCCTTCAAGACGGTCGCGTCCTATTTCGGCACCCCGAACAACTGGAGCTTGGACGGCGATCGATTGGAACCGGAATTTGTGCATCCCGGTTATATGGAAACGATGAAATTTTTCAAACGGCTGTACGACGAAGGGCTGATCAACAAAGATTTTCCGGTTACAAGCAAGGACGATCAGCAGAACCTGATCATTACGGGCAGGGCGGGGGTCTATATCGGTTCCATGCCGGACGTGCAGAGCCTGCATGCGAAGACGGCGGAGATCGATCCGGACGCGGAATACGACGTCGTAAACCGGATTGCGGGACCGGACGGCGCCGCCGGGGTCTGGTCGATTCCCGGCTACGGCAATATCGTGCTGTTCCCGAAGTCCGCCGTCAAAAGCGAAGAGGAGCTGAAGCAGATTCTGTCCTTCTTCGATCAGCTGATGTCTCCCGAGCTGGCCAATCTGGTGAAATGGGGCATCGAAGGCAAGCATTATACGCTGGAGAACGGGCTGGTCGTCAAAAACAGCGACACGAAAATGACCGACCGCGAGCAGAAGCCTTACGAAATTTTGCAAATTGGCGGTGAAAGCACCATCGACATGCTGAAGGCGTACCATCCGCTGCCTGTAAAGGCGAAGGCCGAGGAGCTGGTGCTCGACAATAACGAAATCCTGATCCACGATCCCGCCGCCGCTCTCGATTCCGCGACGATGGGCGAGAAAGGTATAGAGCTGCAGCAAATGATAACCGACGCCACCTATAATTTCATTCTCGGCCAGCTGGATGAAGCGGGCTTTGCCAAGGAGATCGAACGGTGGAAAAAGCAGGGCGGCGAGCAGATGATGACGGAGCTGGCGGAATCGTATCAGCAGTCCAAACCGTAGCCGGTTATAGCCCCGCGAAAGGAAGTTGCACGCTATGAATGACGAATTGATTCGCCGCATCGTTCGCAACAGGGCCGTCTATTTGATGATATTGCCGGGATTTCTGTATTTTCTGGACAGTGAAAAGTTTTC
>NZ_JBCNFP010000055.1:0-1195 GCF_050481165.1 Paenibacillus cisolokensis | reverse complement strand
CGCCAAAGCCTACCGGATGCGGCTGATCCTCCAAGAGATCTATCGCTATCCGGCTGCAATCGCACCCATGGTGCTGCAAGACTGGATTCAGTGGGGACTGCGTTGTCGACTGGCTCCAATGGTCGAAGTCGCCAAAATGCTGCAAAACCACTACGATGGCGTCGTCCGATGGTTTTCATCCAAACTGACAAACGGTCTGCTCGAAGGCGTAAATAGCTTATTTCAAGCGGCCAAACGGAAGGCCCGAGGCTACCGCTCCGAAAAGAACATCATCGCTATGGTCTACGTATTGGCAGGAAAGCTGAACTTCGCCTTGAAATAAGAAAAGAATTGGCAACAGCATGGAGCCACGCATCGCTCGCACCTGAACCAATTCCCTTGTCCAGCACCAGTATGCCCATTTGTAGTCTTGTTTATGCTGCAACAGGTGGTGGACGTGGAGCGAAGCATCTATACCAATTCCCTTGTCCGATTTTCAAAGGTTTTCTGGAAATTCGTAGAGCTAATTTTGGCTGGTAGCATCGCTAGTGGCGAAGAGCCACCTAATTGAGTTCAACATATTGATCAAGATCAGGAAGAAAGGCCCAATTCCTTGTGATAGAATTAAGAAGAATCTGTCGTTTAAGAGATGGCAAGAAAGTATTATTCAGAATCGTTGCCAATCCCACTTATCAACGAACTGACTGTCCATGTTGATCACTTGGTGGAGAAAAGAACGCAATGCACGAGCTTCACGAGTTAATGAAGGTGATGGTTTGAGTAGTAGGACTTTTTACAAAACACCGCTCGGAGCGGGAAGCCATACGATTCCTATTGTCCAAACCGCAAACATATTGCTGGTCATGTTTTCCAAAAAAAGCGGCAGAGGAAATGCGTGACCGAATCGCACATTTACTTGGGATGGATGAAAATATTGCGGCAACCATTCAAGCCCGCACGTTTCACTCTTTTTTGCTTAAAATCATTCGAAAACATGGTGTAACACAAGTCATCTTAAGCGAAACCCGTTACCAGCATATCCTGCTGAAGCGTATGAAAAGGACTTGGAGGACGCTTATCAACCAGTATCGTTACTGTCCCTTATCTTGTTGTTGTTTAGCTTTTTCATAGAGTTTGTTGAGATTTGGCAATTTGCGACTGGTCGAAAGAAGGAGATCTTTGTCAATTGTTGAACTTAACCTGAATTTCGAAAGTA
>NZ_JBCNFP010000054.1:0-51038 GCF_050481165.1 Paenibacillus cisolokensis | reverse complement strand
ACAATAATTTGGACTTGATCTGTATCCGCTTTCATATTATAATTATTAAAGTGTCTATCTCCAATGATGAGGAGGGATTTGCCGATGCGGACCAAACGCCTGCTGCTGCTGTTGCTTACGGCCGTCATGACGCTCGGAGGATGCTCGATCGGAGGGGGAGGCGGGTCCTCGGACAATCAAATTACGCTGACGCTATGGTATTGGAACCGCAGCCTGGACGACAGCATCATTGCCGAGGCGGAACAGCAATTCCCGAATCTTCGCATTCGGGCGCAAAAAATCGGAGGCGATTTCAAGTCCAAGCTGAAAACGACGCTGGCGGCCGGCTCGGGCGGACCGGATATCGTCGCGATCAATGACTGGGTCGCCGAGCTGTTTCCGAATGCCTCGCATTTTTGGAATTTGTACGAACTCGGGGCAGCGGATATCGAGGCCGATTATCTCGACTGGAAATGGAAGCTGGGCGTCACGCCCGACGGCTATATGATGGCTTTGCCGATCGATACCGGACCGACGGCTCTATTCTACCGCGCCGACCTGTTCGAGAAGGCGGGGCTGCCGGGCGAACCGGAGGAAGTATCCGAGCTTATGGGAACCTGGGAAGATTACTTCGAAGCCGGCCGGCAGCTGCAGGAGCGGCTTGGCAGCGGCGTCTACTTGACCGACAGTATTTCGGCGCTCTATACGCAGGTAACGGCGCAGCACGAGCGGATTTATTTCGATACGGAAGGCCGTTTCATCGGCGACGATCCGTCCCGGTCTCCGGTGAAGAAGGCGTGGGATCTGGCCGTCAAGGCGCATGAAATGGGGCTGTTGGCCGATGCCGCCAGATCGACGCCGGAATGGAACGCCTCCATGAACAACGGGAGAATCGCCAGCTTCGTCGGCGCGGTGTGGAACAAGGAAATATTGATGGATGCGGCTCCCGATACCGAAGGCTTGTGGCGCGTGACGGACGCCCCGTCCGGAGCCGGCAACAACGGCGGTTCCTTTCTGGCCATCATGAAGAACAGCAAGCACCCGGAGGAAGCGTTTCAATTCATCTCCTGGCTGCTGAACCCGGAGAATCAGCTGCGGAGCTTCAAAAACATCAATTTGTATCCTTCGACCGTCGAAACGCTGGGAAGCCCGGAGATGCTGGAAGAAGAACCGTTCTTCGGCGGCCAGGCGACAGGCGCGGTGTTCGGAGAAGCGGCGCGGCAGGTCAAGCCGACCTTCTTCGGGGAGCGTCATCCGTCCGTCAACGGCATTTTTACGCGCGAGCTGGACAACGTCGCGCTGCAGGGGAAAGATCCGGAACGGGCGTGGAACGACGCCCTGGAGCGAATCCGCAAGGAGCTGCTGCGCTGACCGCTAACGGTTGTGCCGGGCCCGCGCTTCGGCGTCCCGGAAGCGCACCGGCGTCCCGGGCTTGATCCGGCGCAAGCCGCGCCTTGTGTTCCGCGTCTTTATCCCGGGCACTCTCTCCGGTTCGATCAAGCAACCTTCCCAGGAGGTGTGCAAGATATGATGAGACAGATATGGAAACATCGCAAGGAATATTTGGCTATATCGCCTTTCTATGTGCTGTTTGCGATATTCGGTCTTTTTCCGATCGCCTTTTCGTTCTATCTTTCCTTTCAGAGATGGGATGGCATCGGCGAGATGACCTTCAACGGTTTAAACAATTACCGCTTTATGCTGCTGGATCCTGAATTTTGGAAAGCGGTCAAGAACACGCTGCTCATCTGGGTGTACTCGACCATTCCGATGCTGTTTCTGGCGCTGTTGATCGCTTTTCTGCTGAATTCGGCATTCGTCAGGTTCCGTACGCTGTTTCGAATCGGCTATTTTTTGCCGAACGTCACGTCGCTTGTCGCCGTGTCCATCATCTTCAGCACGCTGTTCGCCAACAACTTCGGTCTGCTGAACTATTTGCTCTCCGTTGTCGGACTTGATGCCGTGGAATGGCTGAACAGGACATGGGGAATTCAGACCGCGGTTTCGGCAATGGTCGTCTGGCGGTGGGCGGGTTACAACTCGATTATCTATTTGGCCGGTTTGCAAAGCATTCCTTCCGTATTGTATGAAGCGGCCCGCATCGACGGAGCCTCGACGCTCCAAACCTTCTTTCGGATTACCGTGCCGATGCTGCGGCCTGTTATTTTGTTCACCGTCATCACTTCGACGATCGGCGGGATGCAGCTGTTCACGGAGCCGCAAGTGCTTGTCGGCAACAACGGAGGCGCCGGCGGCGGAGGGCTGACGATTGTGCTGTACCTGTACCGGGAAGCGTTCATAAACAACTATTTCGGCTACGGCGCGGCGGTCGGCTGGGGGATGTTCATCCTGATCGCGGTCTTCTCGATCGTGAACTGGCGGATCGTGCAGCATCGCGCGGACAAGTGACAGCTGAAAGGGGGATGGATGAACCGTGATGAACCGCTGGAAATCTGTCGTCGTACATGCCGGATTGCTCGCCGGGCTGCTTCTCTCCATCTTTCCATTCTATTGGCTGGCCGTTATGGCGACCCGCACGACGTCTGAAATTTACAGCTTTCCGCCCCGCCTCTGGTTCGGCGGCGAATTGGGGGCGAACATTTCGCGCGTCATGGCCAGCATCGATTTCTGGGGAGCCTTTTTCAATACGCTGTTTGTGGCGTCGGCCGTAACGGTGCTGGTACTGTTTTTCGATTCGCTCGCCGGAGTCACGTTCGCGAAATTCCGTTTTCCCGGCAGCCGATGGCTGTTTATCGTACTGCTCGCCACCATGATGGCGCCTTCGCAGCTGTCGCTTGTGCCCTCCTTCGTCATCATGGCGGAGTTCGGATGGGTCGGCTCGTTCAAGGCGCTGATCATACCGGGGATGGTGAACGCCTTCGGCATTTTCTGGATTCGCCAATATGCGCAGGAATCCATCCCGGATGAATTGCTCGATGCCGGGCGCATCGACGGCTGCGGCTTCTTCCGCCTCTACTGGAACGTGAGCCTGCCGATCTTGCGTCCCGCGTTGTCGTTTCTCGGCGCTTTCACTTTTATCGGCGTATGGAACGACTATTTGTGGCCGTTGATCGTGCTCACGGACAGCAGCAAGTTTACCCTTCAGGTGGCGCTGGCCTCCTTGAACGGGATTTACCAGACCGATTATTCCATGGTCATCGCCGGAACGCTGATGGCGGTCATTCCGCTGATCGTGCTGTTCCTGTTCGTCAGCCGCCAGTTTATCTCCGATATCGCCGCCGGAGCGGTCAAAAATTAGAACCGGCGAGCGAGGTTCGACCGGCCCGATCCTTTGCGTCGCGAAGGTCGGGTCTCTTGGCGTACGGAATGCTACGGGTTGAGACCCGGTTTTGTGACAGCTGGAGCGGGATTATTTCCTAAAATGTGACGGTCAGGATTTTTCTGTCACATATTTGTTTTCCTATGGCCTCGACGCCTAAAAAGCCGAAAAAGTTAACGGGTCACGAACAAGTCGTCGCATATTTGGATAACCTCGAGTCCCCCTTAAAGCATGTGGTGGAGGAAATCAGAACCATCATTTTAAACGCTGACGGTCGGCTTACGGAGCTCATAAAATGGAATGCGCCGAGCTTTTGCCTGCATGGCGATGACCGGATCACGTTTAACTTGCACGGGAAAGGCGCCGTCAGGCTTGTTTTTCATCGCGGTGCGAAAGTGAAGGAACAACCCGCACAAGAGCGCTTGTTCGAGGATGCCACCGGTTTGCTGGATTGGGTCGCGAACGACAGGGCTACGGTTGTGTTTCAGGACATGAACGATGTGGAACAGAAGAGAGAGAAGTTGAAAAAAGCGGTGGTGAAATGGCTCGAGGTTACAAGTCCGGAATAAAGGATCGCACAACATAAACAGGTTGCATAAATCGAAGTCGCGGTGCCCGCGGCTTTTTATTTTTTCAGTGTCTTCAAGATACAAATTATAGTAACATAAGTTTAAATAAGCGGAAAAAACGCTGTCGATGAAAGCGGAGAAGGACTTGCGCAATCTGTCCGATTTCACCCCCGAAGAGATGATCGACCACAAATTCTATGAGCATCACTTTGGATATTGCGCTTTAAAGGTTCGTATGGCATAACCGGCATCATATAGCTCAAATAGAAACTTTTATACATAACTTTCGTCCGGAAAGAGGTTAAGATGATGGACAATAATAAAACGGTTATTTACCTGGTGCGACACGGGCAGACGGAATGGAATGTTGAGCACAGGCTGCAAGGTCATCAGGATTCGCCGCTAACGGAATTGGGAATCAAACAAGCCGAATGGTTGGGGGAGTCCATTCAGAACGAACAGATCGATATGATTTATTCGAGTTCGAGTTTGAGAGCCCGCAGAACAGCAGAAATCATAAGAGGTATAAGGGATATCGATATTATCGACAGTCATGAGTTGAAAGAAATTCATTTGGGCATCTGGGAAGGGAAAGTTATGGCAGAAGTAAAGGAGCTGGACCCGGAGCAATTCGACCGTTTTTGGAATGACCCGGATAAATTTAAGGTGCAAGGCAGCGAAACGTTTCAGGAGGTTTCCGACCGAGCCATTAATAAGCTGCGCCAAATCATTAGCGAAAACCAAGGAAAGTCCGTATTAATCGTCACGCACACCGTGGTAGTCAAGCTCATTATGGCCTATTTCGAAGAGCGGCCAATGAAAGAGATTTGGAGTCCGCCGTATATTCATCCGGCCTGCTTGTGCAAAGTCGAGATCGAGACGGATAAACCGAAAATTGTTTTGCATGGAGATATCACCCACTATAAAGAAGAGCCCGATGCTAGTTGAATCAAGAAGCACGAGGCGGGAGCGGTGGCCTCTTCGCTTGCGGAAGCCACCGCGATGCGTTCCGGTGCATATAGCATGGCGACCGGACCGGTTTATCGTATCTGCCTACCCGTTCAAGTCGCGTTGCCGGAAGCCCGACCATCCTGCAATCGCAAGGAGCAGCGCAACCGCCGTTAAGCCAAGCAATGGCGGCCATTCGAAAGCGTCGGCAGGCAGCCGCGGCACAAAGTGAAACGGAGAAAGCCGCATCATCCACTCCGGCAATTGAAGAATGCCGCCAAGATAAACGGCAATAAAAGAGTAGATTGTAATCAGCCAACTGCTGGCGGCCGCCCTGGGAAACCATCCGATCAACGCTGCGGCCAAGCCGATTCCGACCCACAATGCCGGTACAAAGTTCAGCCCCGCAATAATCAGGTCAGGCAAGTAGCCGGAATCGTTCATACTTTGGCTTCCCGCTATCCCCATTCCGAGCCCCGCCATGAACATCAACGCAACACAATAGATGAAAGCAAGAATAAAATAGCTGCCCAGCAACCGGGTACGGGAAACCGCTCCTGACAGGAGCATGTCGATTCGTCCTTCTTTCTCTTCCGTGCGCAGCCTCAGAACGGTTT
This sequence comes from Paenibacillus cisolokensis, assembly GCF_050481165.1. Classification (NCBI taxonomy): domain Bacteria; kingdom Bacillati; phylum Bacillota; class Bacilli; order Caryophanales; family Paenibacillaceae; genus Paenibacillus; species Paenibacillus cisolokensis. The sequence continues at coordinate 45,645 of NZ_JBCNFP010000054.1, read as the reverse complement.
GCAGCGCCGGAATGCTTGCCCGGAATGCTTGCAATGATGGCCGTGACGGTCATAAACATGCCCGCGATGCTATCGGCAAACAACGCATTGCCCGTCTCCGGCAGCATATTGTGCAGCGCATCGCCCATAGCATCCATCATGTTCTCGGCCTCTCCGATGAAAGAACCGTAGGACATGCCGATCAGAAGCATGGCGAAGCTCCAGACCAGCAGATTCGTGCGCTGCAGACGAAAAGCAAGGCCGATGGGGGACGTCAAGGCTTTGGACGCCTCGCTGCGTCCTCTGCGCGGGCGCACCATGCCGGCGCCTACATCGCGCCTCGAGCTAAGCGGATAAGCGATGGCCACAAGCAGCACGCTCAAGCCGGCGCTTAGCAGAAGAGGCGACCACATGTTGTCGACGTAAGCGGATGTCTGCTGCGCCCATCCGATGGGCGACAGCCAGGAAAGGGAGCCGTTCCCGATATCGCCGGCTGCCCGCAGGCCATATGCGGCAACCAATATGCCGACTCCGAGGCCGGTTGCTCCGCGGGCATACTCCGTCAATTGCGCCAGCACAATGGCGATGGACGCAAATACGATGCCGACGGAGGCCAGCGAGGCTGCGAACAGAAAGGAACCTTCCCATGTCACGGAATCGATTCCCATCCCGCCCATTCCAAGAGCAAGCAAAAGCGCCAATACAACGTTGACGCCCAATACGAGCAGCAGGGCTGCGGTCGTGTGGGCGTGTCGTCCGTAACCGATGCGCGGACCAATTCCACCCGTCCCGTTTCCTCTTCCTTGCGCGTATGGCGTATGACGAGTATGATGCTCATCAGTCCTGTCGCAATTCCTGTCATTCCGATCATTTGATGAGAGATCATCGCGCCGATCGTGTAATCTTCCAAATAAAATCCGGGACCGGTCAGGGCAATAGCGGCGGGATTGAGCATCGTTGCCGCCATATCCTGCCGAGCTTCTTCTGTCGGGTATAAACTTTCGAAACTAGCCAGCGTCGCCAGCACGAGCAAGATGATGCTGAGCATCCAGACGGGAACCGTTATCCGATCCCGCCGCAGCATGAACAGAAGCAGCGTGCCGGTGCCTGCCAATGTTTGTTGCCGTTTCATGTCAACGTTCTCCTCTCGCGCCGGACGTTTGGCCGGCATCGCCGTAATGGCGCATGAACAGTTCTTCCAAAGTCGGCGGTGTGCTGGTCAACGATTGAATATGAAAGGCGGCTAAAAATTGGAGCACATTTCCCATTTCCGAGCTGTCGATCTGAAATTGCGCTTTATTTCCGTTCAATTGAAGATTGTGCACGCCGGGCAGCCTCTCCAGACCGGAAATGGTTTGCGCGGTTTCCACAGCGATAAACGTCCGGGTCAAATGGCGCAATTGATCAAGCGAGCCGGATTCCACAATGCGGCCGTCGCGAATAATGGCAACCCGGTCGCAAAGCTTCTCCACTTCCGCCAATATATGGCTGGATAGAATATTTATGAGAATGTCCGTCATTTACAGTAGTTTCACCGGAAAAGGCATGAACATGGACAGGGATGCCGTTCCAAGAAGTGATATAAAGTTTGTGCGAATGATGGGCATCGTCGCCTCCAGAACCCATCACGAATCCGGTAACGGGAATTTTCATGCAGGGCTCCTTTCTTTAAACGTGTTAATATGGGATAGTTTATGGCGAATCGTGTACATCCGGAAACGGCTAAAGCCTAGCGTCCATGTAAACCTTTAAACCACAACTTATCTTTTTATTACGAGGGTTTGGCTGGACCGGGGGCCGATGGGAATTTCAATCGCGGCATAAAAATCCGCATTTTTGGAATTCTACATATTTAAAGGATAGTGGAGCGCAGGAGGTATTGGATATGAAGCTACGTTGGCTGATTGCATGTCTGCTGGCTTTGGGCGTAAGCGCAGGCTGTACCCAAACGAACATGCCCCGGTCCGGGCAGCCGGATACGCTCAACCGGTCCGGACAATTCGCACCCCGCATGCAATCGGCGACGCCGGAATTGGCGGACGGACCGGAGCATGGCGTTCGGAGTCCCGCTCCGATGTCCCTTGCGGACTTGCGCAGCAAATACCGCAGCACCTTTCTGCTTAACGGCCCGGCCACAAAGCGCCAAGTGGCTTTGACGTTCGATGACGCGCCCGACGCGGTCTTTACCCCGAAGGTGCTGGATGCCTTGAAACAAGAAGGCGTGAAGGCCACCTTCTTCGTCGTTGGAAATCGGGTTGAAGCTTATCCGGATATTATGAAGCGCATGGTCCGGGAAGGGCATGTGATCGGGAACCATTCGTACAGCCACGCCAATCTCCCGAAGTTAACGGATAATAAATTTCGTGAAGAGATCATCAAGACGGATCAATTGATCCGGGAATATACCGGCTATATGCCCCATATCGTAAGACCTCCGTACGGAAATATTAATGAGGATCAAATCCGCTGGCTGAGCAGCCAACATAAAAAAATAGTAAACTGGAATGTCGACTCGTTGGACTGGAAAGGTTTAAGTGCGGAACAAGTCGCAACCAATGTGCTCGCGCATGTTCGACCGGGTTCAATCGTCTTGCAGCACGCTGCAGGAGGAGTCGGCGAAGATTTATCGGGGACGGTTGACGCACTTCCGAAAATTATAAAGAAGCTGAGGGAGGACGGCGTCAAGCTCGTTACCGTTCCGGAGCTGCTCGGCATTGCGCCTTGAGTGGTAAGCATGGTTGTACCTCGCAACGGCATCGCCGCGTGCCGGCCCCGGATATCTCACGGAAAAACTGCGCTCATCGGACCGCAGTTTTTTTCGTTTCATCGGCGCGCGGGCGACTGCAAGTGCGGCGGAACGAGCCGCCCGCCTTGGCTTGACACTAGCAACAATCTTCAACTATAATCACAGTTATCGAAAACATATAGATTTACTAGGAATTAAAAAGTTATCGTCGAAGGAGGCAGCTGTGAATTGACGCGCATAAGAGAGACGATGGAAAATATGAATTGATGCTGTAATACGAAACGTCTATAATTAAGAACGTCTATATTTATGTAGCAGGTCAGAAAAAAATAAATGTAACAGGGGTTATGACACATGAAGAAGCAGTATATTGTTCTTTTTATTTCCTTATTGGCTATCAGCTTGATGGTGACCGCATGCTCGGGCTCGAAATCCGAATCAGGCGCAAGCGATGACAAGAAAGTGCTTCGCGTAGGCGCCACCGGACAGTCTTATCCCAACAGCTACAAAGAAGGGGACAAGCTGGTCGGCTTCGATGTGGAAGTTATTGAAACGATTGCAGACCGTCTCGGCTATACGATTGAATGGACCAACTCCGACTTTAGCGGATTGATGGGCCAATTGGAGACCGGCAAAATCGATACGATTGCCAACGCCGTTGCCGTAACCGATGAGCGGAAAGAGAAGTTTCTGTTCACGGAGCCGTATTCGTATGCCGGCGTCACGATCGTGACCCATGTCGACAATACGGATATCAATACGCTGGATGACCTGAAAGGCAAAACCGTCTCCGGCGTGCTGGGCTCCAACAATGTGAAAAACTTGCAAAAATTCGATGTGAATGGCGAAATTAAAATCCGGACCTACGAAAACCGTGACGGTGCGCAAAACGACGTGCTGAACAAGCGCGTAGACGGCTACGTCAATGCGAGATCCTCGCTGCTGGCGGAAATCAAGAAGAAAAACTTGCCTTTGAAATTCGTAGGCGATCCGTTCCTGTACGAAGATATCGCCTTCCCGTTCGTCAAAAATGAAGACAACGAAGCGCTGATTAAGCAAATCAACGCCGAGATTCAAAAATTGCGGGAAGACGGCACGTTAAAAGAAATTTCGGTCAAATACTATGGAGAAGATATTACAACGAGAACGGAGTAATGGTCTCGATCCATTGAGAGTGAGCGATATGATATGAATCTGGATCCATCGTATATTTTTGAGCTCTTGCCCCGAATCATAAGCTATGTGCCGATCACGCTGTTTATGGCTGTCGTCGCCATGATCATTGCGATTATCATCGGTTTGGTGCTGACGTTCCTTCGCAACAGCAGATTTATCGTATTCCGATCGCTGGCCAGCGTCTATATTTCCTTTTTCCGCGCCATTCCGATGCTTGTGCAATTGTTTTTGATCTATTACGGCTTGCCGCAGCTGTTTCCGGCTTTTACGGCCATGGATGCCGTGACAGCGGCCATTATCGGGTTCGGGTTCAAGCAGGCTGCTTTTTTGGCCGAAATTTTTCGCGCCGCTTTTATATCGGTGGACAAGGGGCAGATGGAAGCTTGCATAACGGGCGGGATGACGAAGGTGCAGGCGTACCGCCGCATCATTCTGCCTCAGGCAGCGCGCAATGCGCTGCCGGCTACGGGCAACATTTTCATCAGCCTCATTAAAGAAACGTCGTTGGCTTTCACTCTGGGCGTTGTGGAAATTTTCGCGGAAGCAAAAATGCAAGCAGCCGAATCGTTCCGCTTCTTTGAAGCTTACCTGGCGGTCGCCTTAATTTATTGGGGACTCATCATTGTGTACTCCTATCTGCAAAAATTGCTGGAAAAATATTTGGATCGCCCATATCGGACGTAAAGGTAGAGTAATTATGATAAAAGTCACGAATTTGCGAAAAAGCTTCAATGATTTGGTGGTCTTGAACGGGATCGATCTCGAAGTGAAGGACGGAGAAGTGCTCACGATTATCGGTCCTTCCGGGTCAGGGAAATCGACGTTGATTCGCTGCTTGAACTTTTTGGAGACGCCCGATGCCGGCATCATTGAGATCGGGAACGCCAAATTGAATGCCGAAAACTGTACGCGCAAAGAAATACGGCAATTGCGTTCGCAAACCGCGATGGTATTTCAAAACTACAATCTGTACAAAAATAAAACGGCATTGGAAAATATTACGGAATCCCTGATCGTCGTGAAGAAAATGCCGAAAAAAGAAGCGAACGAAATCGGCATGGAGCTGCTGAGGCAAGTAGGGCTTGAACATAAGAAAGACAACTACCCGGCGACGCTCTCAGGCGGCCAGCAACAGCGCGTCAGCATCGCGCGCGCGCTCGCATTGAGGCCGCACGCCATTCTGTTCGATGAACCGACGTCTTCGCTTGATCCGGAGCTTGTATCGGAAGTGCTGCAAGTGATCAAGTCGATAGCCGAGATGGATACGACCATGATTATCGTCACGCACGAAATGGATTTTGCCCGCGAAGTGTCCGATCATGTCATTTTTATGGCGGACGGCAACATTGTGGAGCAAGGAAGCGCCAAGGAATTTTTCAGCAATCCCCAGAAAGACCGTACGAAACAATTTCTTAAACATTTGAGCGCCAATCCGGCGTAAAATGGATGCTGTCAAGGCTGCTGCGGATGAACCCGATATCCGGTATCATCCGCAGCGCCGTTTTTTAAAGCGAGGAATGATCATGGGCAGAGATACGTTGACGCTCTCATTTGTGGAAAAGTTATGGAACACCCCCTTTTCCAGGGCAAGCATGGAAAAAGCGAAATACGGACTGATGGATTATATCGCATCTTCCTATGCCGGAAAGGACGATACGGGTGTTGCCAAGCTTGTGCGAATGGCGAGATTGGAAGGGGGACATCCGCTTGCTCCGGTGCTGTTCCATTCGATGGATGTTTCGCCTTCCCAGTCCGCGCTCATTAACGGTTTTATGGGGCACGCTCTAGACTACGATGACGTTCATTCGCAGGTCCGCGGCCATCCGAGCACGGTCATTTTGCCTGCCTTATTGGCGGTATGCGATGCCGGCACGACGGGCCGGCGTTTTTTGGAAGCGTACATCATCGGCGTCGAGGCGATGGCCCGGATTGCCCAGGCATTGACGAACGAGCATTATGAGCGAGGCTTCCATAATACGGGCACAACCGGCGTACTGGCGGCTACGCTGGCGGGCGCATATTTGAAGTCGTATTCGGTGGAGAAAGCGTGTTTGGCGCTCGGCTTTGCCACGACACAAGCCAGCGGCCTGCGCGTTCATTTCGGCACCGAAACCAAACCGCTACATGCGGGCCTGGCCGCGTCTTCGGCGGTGAGAGCGCTGTTGTTGGCCGACGCGGATGTTCAAGCGAACAAGGCAAGCCTGGACGGAGAGATCGGTTTTTTTGCCGTGTTCGGCCAGGGGATCGAGCGGGCCCGGGAACTGCTGCTGCAAGAAAGCGGTCCGGCGTGGCGCATTGAGACGCCCGGGTTATGGTTCAAGCTGTATCCCTTTTGCTCCGGCGCTTACTATGGCGTCCATGCGGCGGAAAAGATCGGCCCGATCCCGCTTGAGCGTATCGCCGGCATTGAGATTATCTTTCCGCACCGCAGCGATGCGGCGCTGGTTCACCGCAACCCGAGCAACGGAGAAGAAGGAAGGTTCAGCATCGAGTACATTACGGCCTTGATTCTGAGCGGGCGGGGGCTTCGCCCGGATGATTTTCAACGCGTTCCGATCGGCGAAGAAATCCGGGCGTATATGGAGAAGATGAAGCGCATCAACGTGTTCGACGTTCCCGCCGGAAGGAGATATACGCAAATCACGGTGAAATTGACCGACGGGAATACGATTAGTGAAACGGGGGATTGCCCGAAAGGCTCGCCCGGCAATCCGGTCACGGAGCAGGAACTGATAAGTAAGTTTGCCGGCATCGTGAAAAGCGAGCATGCATCGGTCGTGCTGGATCGGATTTTAAAACTGGACGAGATGGAAAACGTACAAGCATTTGCCAAGCAGCTCGGCGAATTGTGACAATGGAAACGGCTTGCAGGTTCGGGATGATGCGACAATGGCTTCACTCCCGTACCGAATTGTAGATGACGGGTCGACCAGATGACTGGAGACAAGCTCAAGGGCTTGTCTTTTTTTATGAAAATCAACATGTGGGAAAGCTCCGAAATTAGGCATGGGAAATGAGGGAATGTGGCTTAATGAGATTCTCTTGCCTTTGCTTTTGCCGGTTTGCCCGGTGGCGATCCAAATAGTCCGGTCCGAGCGCTTTCTTCTCGATTCCAAGACATGCGGATCAGGCCGCGGTGATGCTTGCGCAACCGACTGTTTAAATTCAGGATTGCAGAATCTTCGGAGACTGGTGTTGGAGTGCTCCCTTCATGTGTTGCTCGAGGAAAGGCAACGTGATGACTTCGCCATCGACGATCTTCTGGAGCAAAAGACGGTTGGATGCACCGAAGATGTCCGCCATATGTGTGGCCCGTTTCACGTTTGCATTGCTAACGAATTTCAGACGTCTTATTTGGGTTAACAAGCCGCTTTTGGGGATGTAACGAATCTGAGCCGCCTTATTTACGATTTTACGCCTGAATGCGACGACTTTTAAACAAATAGCGTTGCTCAGATTCGTTACAATTCCAAAACATCGATTTTTCGCCAAATAACGTGTGTCAGATTCGCTAGATCTTGATCGTGAATGGGGCGCTTCAAATGTTGTTCAAACGTTGATAGAAACCTTAATCGAACCTTGCGGTTCATTCACGCCCTTTGTCGCTTGTACGCGGCCGCGATGACACGCAACAGCTCCATTCGGAACTTCCACTTATACTAGGCGTACGCATCAGGGACCTCATGCGAGTAGAGGCGGGGCGTTCGTGCCCCTCGAGGGGCTACAGTCCGCATGGTGCCGCCCGGGGGACCAGGCATTTTCCAGCCTCAGGGGCGCTGTAGCCCGCACACTGCCCGGACGGGCGGTTGCGCACCTCGGGGGCGCTGATGCTGGTCATTCAAGCAGGCAAAAAAACTGCGCTTCGCAGGAATTTCCGCGTTTTGGCTATTTTGCGACCGGAAAACCTGCACTTTTTTTTGCAGTTTTGTTCAATGAGCGTCGTCGTTTGCCGCCGACCGGCACGAGAATTGTCGTTAGGAAGGGGGAAACACTAAAACCGCGCGGCGATTTGCGAGCGGACGGCCATGGCCGATCTCGACACGATCCGATAAGCTTCTACCCTCGACCCTTTGAATGTCCCCTTACGGTGCGCAAACAATCGGTCTACAATAGGCGATATAGAAAACAACAGGGAGGTCCTAATCGGATGAAAACGTGGAAGAAACTCGGCATAGGCTTGGCGCTTTGCGCGGCGGTTCTGGCCGGATGCGGGCAAGGCGCGGGCCAAACCACACAAGGCAGCGGTGAAGGCGCGGCGAAATCCGAAAAAGTGACGCTGACGCTTTGGCATAACTGGGCGGGTCAAGACGCGAAAGCGGTGGCGATGCGCGGACTGCTCGATCAATTCAGCGCCGACCACCCGAACATCAAACTTGAAATCGAAGGGCTTCCGACGGACGGCTTGAAGACGCGGCTCAGAACGGCGGCGGCGGCGAACGAAATGCCGGACTTATTCGTCATGTGGCCGGACGCCATGACGAAAGAATTCGTGAACGGCGACCTGATCCAGCCGATCAATGAATTCCTCGACAGCAAGCCGGAATGGAGAGATAACTTCATCCCGAACGCATTCGACGGCTTCACGGTGGACGGCAACATTTATACGGTGCCGATGAACCTCGCGCCGACGTCGCTCGTGTACTACAATGAAGCGTTGTTCGAACAGTACGGCGTGAAAGTGCCGGGAACGTGGGAAGAGTTGAAAACGGCGGTCAAAACGTTCAACGAAAACGGCATCATTCCGATCGCGCTCGGCAACAAGGCGAACTGGGTTGCGCAGTCGACAATCTTCAGTTCTTTGGCCGACCGCGTCACCGGTTCCGAATGGTTCCTGAAAGCGGCCGAGCAGAACGGCGGATTACGGCGAAAGTGCCGGGAGACGTCCATTCGACGCTGATCGAGCGCAACATAATCGAAAACCCGTATTTCGGCCATAACGACGCGAAATGCCGCTGGATCGAAACGAAAGAATGGTGGTACCGGACGCAGTTCGACTACGAGGTCGACCCGGACAGCGGCGAACGCCACGAACTCGTCTTCGAAGGGTTGGATACTTTCGCGACCGTGTACGTGAACGGCCTGGAAGTCGGGAAAACGTCGAATATGTTTACGACGTACACGTTCGACGTGACGCGCATCGTCCGCAGCGGAAAAAACGCGATAGCGGTCAAATTCGATCCGCTTTCGCTGCACAACCGGGACAAAGAACTGTTCCAATGGTCTTCATATACGAAGGAGCGTCCATGGATCCGCAAAGCGGCGATGAACTTCGGCTGGGACTGGGGCCCTCGCCTCGTCACGGTCGGCATCTGGGGCAAGGTGCGCATCGAGCGGCGCAAGACGGCGAAGCTCGACGGGGTATTCGCGCGCACGCTTCGGGCCGACGCCGAATCGGCGGACGTCCGTGTGGACGTCGATGTCAAGGCGTATAAGCGGGGCGCCGCCGCCGCGGTCGACGTCGCGCTGAAGGACCGGGACGGCGCGGTCGTCGCGAATGCCGTCGCGACCGTCGCGGGCGGCAAGGTGTCCGTCGATCTGCGCGTCGTTGCTCCCCGCCTCTGGTGGACGCACGACCTCGGCGAGCCGTACTTGTACGAGCTTGACGTCGTGCTGCGCGCGGAGGGGAAGGAAGTCGACCGGCAAACGCACGCGTTCGGCATCCGCACGATTGAGCTGCAGCTGAAAGACGAGCAGGGGCGCAACTCGTTTACGTTCGTGCTGAACGGCGTCAAGCTGTTCGCGAAGGGCGCGAACTGGATTCCGGCGGACCATTTCATCGGCGCCATTCCGAATGAACGGTACCGCGATTTGATCGACCTCGCGGTCGAAGGCCGCATGAACATGCTGCGCGTCTGGGCCGGCGGCATCTACGAAAAAGACGCGTTTTACGACGAATGCGACCGCCGCGGCGTCCTCGTATGGCAGGACTTCGCTTTCGCGAACGCGCTGTTCCCGGATTTCAACCGCGACTTCATGGACAGCGTGCGCGAGGAGGTCGCCTGCAATGTGAAGCGGCTGCGCAACCGCGCGTCGCTCGCGCTTTGGTGCGGGAACAACGAAATCGACTGGCTGTACGACATGAAGACGGCCGGCGGCGACATTACATGCCCGTTTTACGGTGAATCGATTTACCATGAACTCATTCCCGACGTGCTCGCGGAGCTGGACGACAGCCGCGCGTATTGGCCGTCGTCCCCGTACGGCCGGGCGAACGGCATGGACGACAACGATCCCGACGTCGGCGACCGCCACAACTGGCAAGTGTGGCACGGCTCGGTATATCCGCGCAAATTCGGCGAGGCGCCGATTCTCGATTACAGCATCCAGGGCGTCACGTTCAAAAACTATAAGAAAGATTTCGCTTTGTTCAGCAGCGAGTTCGGCATCCACGGCTCCGCCAACCGCTATACGCTCGAAAAGCATATTCCGAAAGGGCAATTTTACTAGGGCAGCGCCGAGATGGCGTACCGGAACAAAGATACGAATCATCAGAAAGGCATCCTGCTGATGGAAGGGTTCACCGGCATTCCGCGCGACATCGAAGAATATATGAACTTCTCGATGCTGACGCAAGCCGAAGGACTGAAGTACGGCATCGAGCATTACCGCCGGAATAAGCCGCGCACGTCCGGCGCGCTCGTGTGGCAGCTGAACGACAGCTGGCCGGGGACAAGCTGGTCGATGATCGATTACGAGCTGCTGCCGAAAGCGGCGTACTTCTACGGGAAGAAGTTTTTCCATCCCGTCCTGCTGTCGGTCGACCACGATCCGGGCGAGCCGCTGCACGTCTGGGCGGTCAACGATACGCTCGAGCCGCTCGTCGGCGCCGTAAAGCTCGCGGTGACGGATTTCGCCGGAAACGCGGTGTTTGAAACGGAGTTTGAAGCGAACGTGCCGGCGAACGGCGCGGTCCGGCTCGGCACGCTGTCCGAGCGCGACGTTCTGAACGGACGGGCGGCGGAGGACGTCGTCGTCGTGCTGACGGCGCAAGGGTTCGAAGCTCCGGCCAACGTGGTTTATTTGCGCGACCCGAAAGATTTGCGCCTGCCGGCCGCACTCGATGTTGTCGTCAACGAAGCCGAATCGACCGTGCGCGTTACGGCGCGCGGACATCTTGCGCGCTTCGTGAAGCTGGACCTGCCGCAAGGGAATGTCCGGTTCAGCGACAACTTCTTCGACCTGCTGCCGGGCGAATCGAAAACGGTGCGCGTTACGGATCGGACGGGCGAACCGGTGTCGCTCGCGCGCCTGTCCGTGTCGGCCTTGAACGTAAAACAACGTTGAGACGAATCGGCCCATATTTCGTTCAGATTAAAGAAAGGATAAAATTCACTTCCTGCTCGCCTTTCTAATCATCCGCATCATCCGTCAAACCGTTCAACGTCCGTTTCCTGGTCTGTCCTTGAACCGATCCCAAAAACTGCATGATCGCTGGGATTATCGCGTTTTGGCCATTTTGCGCCTGGAAAGTCCATGTCAAGGTTCTCCCGTCTCATCATGACATTTCTCCGAACAGCTACAAAGTCTCAGATTCGGGATTGACAGCGGACGGTGTCTAGCATACAATTCTAATTAATTCACACAATTCCGATGGGATATGTTCTTGCTATGTTTGCCGGGGGTTGGACAAGTTCAGAGTAAAGGAGATGACAGAATTCTGGAGCAGAACATTGGCTGTTGCAACGTTCCGAGCGGAATGTACCAACATCTGATGAAGCATGGTTTAGGCATAGCCCCAACATAATCTACAGGAATATGATGATGATCCATACTATCGGGAGGCAGCTATGAAAAGACAGACATTCGTGTTCAAAATCGCGGTCTTGATTTCCATTTTGGCGATACTTGCAGCATGCGCAAGCAAAGGTAATGGGGGACAGCAGGCCAATAACGCGCCGGAGACCAATAATGCGCAAGAGGCCAATAACGGGGCGGAAGCGAAAGAAACGGATTATCCGGCCAAAAATATCGAGTTGATCGTACCGTTCAATGCAGGCGGCGTATCCGACATCTTGGCCCGTTCCTTTGTCGAAGCTTCTACCGGCATTATCAATCAACCGATTACCGTGAAGAACGTCGACGGCGCTTCGGGTACGGTCGGCAACTACCAGCTCGTCCAGGCGAAGCCTGACGGCTATACGTGGCTTTGGGCATCTACAGGCCATATTTCGTCGTCGCTGCATATCACACCGGCTCAATATACAAGAGATGATTTCACGGTTGTGAACAAAGTCGGCGAAATGGTCGTCGCGATTGTCGTGCCTAAAGATTCGCCGTTCCAGACTCTTGACGATTATATCAAATACGCGAAGGAAAATCCAGGAAAACTTACGGTCGGCAATCCGGGCGAAGGCACCGTCGTCGCGCTGCTTGCCCGTTTGCTGGAAGATAAGGCGGGAATCCAGCTGCAGCACGTTCCTTACCAAGGAAGCGGCCCGCTCCTTCCGTCCGTTTTGGGCAACCATGTCATGTCCGCTTTCATGAACGTTCCGGAAGTGCGCGGACAAGTCGAGTCCGGCGAGCTGCGCGCATTGGCCGTGCTCAGCGAGAAGCGGGTCGATCAGTTGCCGGATGTTCCGACGGCAGAAGAGCAGGGTATTGAAGGCCTGGCGGGAGGCGCCGGCCACTACATCGTCATTCCGAATAACGTGCCGGAAGAGGTTGTCCGGAAGATCGACGAGCTGACCAAGGCTGTGTATGAATCGGACAAGTTCAAAGAGTTGATGGAACAGGCGGGTTACCAGCTCGGTTACAAGAACAGTGCCGACGCACTGAAAGAATTGGACGAGTGGTATGAAACGACGGGCGAACTTTACAAGAAACTCGGGATGATTAAATGATGAATCGGACGGTTATTCGAGCGCGGATGATTGCCGCGCTTCTCTTCATGCTTGCGGGATTGCTAACGTTGTGGCAATCCCGCGGTCTCCGGTTTGGGACGTTGAACCATATTCAGGCGGGCTTTTTCCCGGTTGTATTCGGCGGCTTGCTGACCGTTTTGAGCATCCTGATGTTGGCGGGTCTGCTGCTGACCCTTCGGCGAGGGCGCGCGGCAGACCGCGAAACGAACGGACATGAGCCCGTCTTTTCCCGCGGATCGCTGGCGATCCTTGGCGTTTTTATTCTGTTTGTCGTACTGACGCACGGGTTCGGGTTTTTGTTGTCCTCCTTCATTACATTGTGGGCTATCGGATACTTGCTGGGACTCAGAAGCTGGCGGCTGATGATGCTGGCGCTATTTACCACGGCTTCTATCTGGCTCATCTTCGATTGGTGGCTTGGGATCTATTTGCCGCCCGGCGTCTGGATATAAAAACAGCTGTGTGATGTTGGGGGGAAGCATCAGTGGTTGATATGGAACATATTTTGGCCGGCATTTCGGCTGCTTTTTCATTAACGAATCTGTTGATTTGTTTGGCGGGCGTTGCGTTGGGCACGCTTGTCGGCGTTTTGCCCGGACTTGGCCCCGTCGGCGCGATTTCCATGCTCTTGCCGCTCACCTTCTCGATGGAACCCATTTCCGCATTGATTCTCATTTCGGGCATTTATTTCGGGGGAATGTACGGGGGTTCTACGACATCGATTCTGGTGAACGTGCCGGGAGAGGCGGCATCGGTCGTGACGACGCTTGACGGCTACAAGATGACGCAGAAAGGACGGGCGGGCGCTGCGCTCGCCATCGCCGCGATCGGCTCCTTCGTGGCGGGAACGATCGGCATGATTTTGCTGACGTTTCTGGCTCCGCCAATCGCTGACATGGCTTTGCGGTTCGGTCCGCCGGAATATTTCGCGATCGTGCTGGTCGGGTTGCTGGTGCTGTCGAGAATGACGGATACCTCTTTATTAAGAAGCTATCTGCTGATTGCGCTTGGGGTGGTCATCGCTCTGATCGGGATTGACCCGATGAGCGGCACGCTCAGACTGACGTTCGATTCCCCCTGGCTGATGGACGGCATCGACTTCATTCCGATTATTATGGGACTCTACGGGTTGTCGGAAGTTCTGGGCGCGATGGAGCAATCGGACCACAAGCCGGTGAAAGCCGATTTGTCGCTCCGGCGGCTGATGCCGAGCAAATCCGAAATGCGCCGCAGCACCGGCCCGATCGTCCGCGGCGGCCTGCTGGGCTTCGTGCTGGGACTCATTCCGGGACCGGCCAACATTATTAGTACGTATGCTTCTTACGGATTGGAGAAAAAACTTTCCAAAAAACCGGAGGAGTTCGGACAAGGGGCAATCGAGGGCGTGGCGGGTCCCGAATCGGCCAACAACGGAGCCAGCACCGGCGCTCTCGTTCCGCTGCTCTCGCTCGGTGTCCCGTTCTCGCCGCTGCCGGCGATTCTTCTCAGCGCATTTATGATTCAGGGCATCACGCCGGGGCCGCTCATGATGAGCGAGCATCCGACGACATTCTGGGCGCTGATTGCCAGCATGTATATCGGAAATGTGATGCTGCTTGTACTGAATCTTCCGATGGTGGGGCTGTTCGCGAAAGTTTCCCATCTGTCGCCGAAAGTGCTTATGCCGATTGTGATGATCTTCTGTTTTATCGGCGCATATGCCGTGAGGAACAGTTTGTTTGACGTCGTCGTCCTGATCATTTTCGGCGTGCTGGGCTATTTGCTGCGGAAAGCGAAGATGGAGCCGTCGCCGCTTGTTCTGGGCGTCATTCTCGGCCCGGTATTGGAAAATACGCTGAACCAGTCGGCATTGATTTTCAACGGGGATTTATTTAAATTTTTCACGCGGCCGATTTCCGGAACTCTGCTGCTGATCGGGCTTGCGGTAACATTCTGGCCGATCGTGCGCCGTCTGTTCAAGGCGATCCGTTCCCGCCGAACGGGCGCTTGACGGGCGCTTGATCGAACGGAGAAGGGGAGAGTTATGGTGGAAATCGCTAGGGAACGTTATGATGTGGTCATTATCGGCAGCGGCGGTGCCGGACTCCGCGCGGCGCTGGCTGCGGCCGAGCAAGGAGCTCGCCCTGTCGTATTGACGAAAGGGGAGCCGCAGCGTTCGGGAGGAACGCTCTCGGCCCATTATTCGTTTTGCGCGGTAGTGCCGAGCGCGGAGCCGGGGGACAGTCCGGAGCTGTTCGCTGCGGATATTATCCGCTCCGGCGAAGGGATACCCGATCCGCGGCTGGTGCAAGTGCTCGCGGAGCAGGCTGCCGAGGCGGTGAAGTTCGCAGAGCGGCTCGGCGTCAAGTTCGATCCGGTCGAGAAGGGCAGCTCGCGGCCGCATCTGGGCTGGCTCGCCGGCCATTCTTATGCGCGGGCGCTTCATGTAGGCAACACCGTGGGACGAGAGCTGATGCGCGTGCTGTTAAGAGCGGTGAAAAAGGCCGGTATCCCGGTGCATTCGTTCACGCATGCGACGGATTTGATTGTGGATCGCGGCGTCCTGAAAGGCGTGGTCGCGTTTCATTCGCCTGCCGGCGAGCTTCGGATCTACGAGGCTCCGGCTGTCATTGTGGCGACAGGAGGCGGCAGTCAAATTTACGAATTGAACACCAATCCGTACGAAGCGACCGGTGACGGATACGGCATTGCGCTGCGCGCGGGGATTGAATTGGTGGATATGGAATTCGTCCAGCATTACCCGACCGTACTCGTTTCCCCGGCCGGAGCAAGAGGGCTGATGTTCAATTCCGGCATCCTGATCCCGAAAGGCGCCCGTCTTCTGAATCGCCACGGGGACGATTTCTGGGACCGGTACGGCGTCGGGCCGCTGAAGGACGCTACGCGCGATGTGATGTCCCGCGTTATGTCCCAGGAGATCGCCGCCGGCAACGGAACGGACGCCGGCGGCCTGTATATCAGCACCCGGGGCATCGATCCGAGCGAGCTTCCGCAAATGCAGCAGCGGCTGCTCGAGGATGTGGGGCTGGCTGCGGACGCGGCGGAGCGGGAAGTGGCTCCCGGGGCGCATTATTTTATGGGCGGGCTCAGGATCGAGCCGGATGCTTCGACCAGCTTGCCCGGCGTGTACGCGGCCGGCGAATGCGCGGGCGGGATTCACGGCGCGAACCGGCTGGCCGGCAACGCGCTGTCGGAAAATCAAGTGTTCGGCGCGATCGCCGGCCGTAACGCCGCCGTTTACGCCCTGCGAAACCCGCTTCCGCCTGCAGGTACCGGTTCGTCCGCCGTGGACGAAGTTCTGGAGCCGGTGCGGCGTATTTTGAGCCGCTCGGGCAGCAGCACTGCCAGCCGGCCGCAGGAAGGCTGGAGAGAGGTGCAGTCGCTGATGCAGCGGCATGCCGGGGCTACCCGTACGGCAGAAGGATTGGAGCAGGCGATTCAACGGCTGAATGCGCTGCGCGAAGAAATTGCGGAGCGTGTGGGCGCGCGCGATCGCGCTTTAATTTATAATAGAGATGTGGGCAAGATGCTGGAGCTGCGGAATATGGTCGATACCGGCTGGAGCGTGGCCGCGTCCGCCAAGGAACGGCGGGAAACCCGCGGTGCGCATGTTCGCCTTGACGCACCGGCAAGCGACAACGGCTGGACATGCAGTCTCGCCGTTCGCCTTGAAGGACGGACCGCCCGCTTCAACCGGCTGCTTCGCGGAGAGGTGAACCATCCATGACCAGACAACCACTCGTCACTTGCCGGGTTGCGCGCAAGGCTTCCGCAGCGGGCGAGGTGACGTTCGCCACGTACGAGGTGCCGTACGGGGACGGGATGACCGTCCTCGATCTGATGCGCTACATTGCCGATGAGCTGGATGGGACTTTTGCGTTTTACGATCATGCCTGCAAACGGGGATTTTGCGGCAGCTGTCTGGTGAAAGTGAACGGGAAGAACGTCCTTTCCTGCAGAATGCTTGTCCCCGAAGGTCCGCTGTGCATTGAGCCGGCTATGGAGACCGCCAAGGACTTCTGGCCGGCTGATTCTGATTCGCAATAAAATAAAGCAAAGGAGATGTGGGCGATGACGACGATATCCGCCACTTTTCGGGAGCAGGCCGCTTCGCTTCAATCGAAGCTGGTGAGCATGCGCAGGGAACTGCATCGATTTCCTGAGCTTTCCAACGAGGAGTTTGAGACGACCAAGCGGATTCGGGCATGGTTGACGGAAGCGGGGGTACGTCTGCTGGACCTCGGTCTGCCGACCGGCGTGCTGGCCGAGGTGAAAGGGGCGCATCCCGGACCGACGATTATGCTTCGCGCCGATATCGACGCGCTGCCCGTAAACGAGGAGACGGGATTGCCGTTCGCCTCCGAGGTGCCGGGAAAAATGCATGCTTGCGGGCATGACTTTCATACGACATCGATGATTGGCGCGGCCAAGCTGCTGCACGATCATGCCGATGAGCTTCACGGCACCGTCCGCATTTTGTTCCAGCCGGCGGAAGAGCAGGCGGTCGGCGCGCGGGCGGTATTGGAAGCGGGCGCGCTCGAGGGCGTTTCCGCCATATTCGGCATGCACAACAAGCCGGAGCTGCCTGTCGGCACGGTCGGCATCCGTACGGGCCCGCTAATGGCTTCGGTTGACCGTTTCGAGATTGACATTTTCGGCAAAGGGGGCCATGCAGGGGTTCCCGAGGCGGTTGTCGATCCGGTCGTGGTGAGCAGCGCCATTGTAACGTCGCTGCAGACGCTCGTAAGCCGCAATGTCAGTCCGCATTATTCGGCGGTGGTCAGCGTGTGCAAGCTGCAGGCCGGCTCCTCCTGGAACGTCATTCCGGATACGGCCGTTCTGGAAGGCACGGTGCGGACGTTCGAACCGGAGGCGCGGGCGATCATTCCGGATCGCATGAAGCAGGTGGTCGAGGGCGTTGCCGCCGGATACGGAGCCGAAGCCCGGTTGAACTGGACATCGATGCTGCCGGCGGTCAATAACGATCCGGCAATGGCGGAAATGATGCGCCGGGCGGCGGAAGCGCAGGGGCTCCAGGTGGTCGAGGCCGTTCCGACGATGGGCGGCGAAGATTTCGCTCTGTATCAGGAACGCATCCCGGGTTGTTTCATTTGGATGGGGACGGGCGGGACGGAACAGTGGCATCACCCGCGGTTCACCTTGAACGAAGATGCGATCGCCATCAGTGCGGCGCTTTTCGCCGAAGCTGCCGTCCTGGGGCTGAAGTCGATCGGATAAGCCGTCCCTCTTCATTCATACCTGACATCTAGGAGGAAATGTGTCATGCCGTCTCATGTAATCGATATGATCATGCTTCAAAATAATTTCGGCACAGCGGAGATGCGTCAAGTGTGGTCGGACGAAAACCGTCTGCAGAAGCATCTGGACGTCGAAGCGGCGCTTGCGCTTGCCGAAGCCGAGGTGGGGCTCATCCCGGCCGAAGCGGCGGAGACGATTGCCGCCAAAGCTAAGGTAGAGCTGATGAATATTCACGAGATTGCGCAGGAAGTGCAAAAGGTGAAGCATTCTTTGATGCCGACCCTGAAGGCGCTGCAAAAGCTGTGCGGGGCTGAACACGGGGAATGGGTGCATTACGGCGCGACCACCCAGGATATCGTGGATACCGGGATGATGCTGCAGCTCAAAGAAGCGCATCGCATCATCGTCCGCGATTTGCGCGCGGTGGCCCGCGAGATGGCCCGGCTTGCGCGCGAGTACCGGGATACCCCGATCGCGGGGCGCTCGCACGGGGTGCAGGGGCTGCCGACCACTTTCGGCTTCAAAATCGCGGTGCTTCTCGACGAGGTCATTCGCCATCTGGACCGTCTGCGCGAGGCCGAGTCCCGGGTATTTACCGGCGTGCTGGCAGGCGGGGTGGGCACTTACGCTTCCTTCGGTCCGCTCGGCCCGGAAGTGGAGCGCCTGACGATGAAGCGCCTTGGACTGCAAGCGCCGAACATATGCTGGCATTCGTCCCGCGACCGGTCGGCGGAATATGCCGGCTTGCTGGGGATGATCAGCGGCACGCTCGGCAAAATGGGCAATGAATTGTACAATTTGATGCGTACGGAGCTGGACGAGGTGGAAGAGCCGTTCACTTCCGGTAAAATCGGTTCCTCGACCATGCCGCACAAGCGGAATCCTGCCGCGCTGGAGGGTCTGGCGAGCCTGACCAAGCCGATTCGCTACAACGCCGCGCTCGTGCAGGAATCGATGATTGTCGAGCACGAACGCGACGCCATGTCCTGGCGCGGCGAGTGGATCGCCATTCCGGAAAGCTGCATCTACCTTGCCGCGCAGCTCGCTTCCGCGAAGAACATTCTCGCCGGTTTGGTCGTGAAGCCGGAGAACATGCTGCGCAACCTGAATATGCTCGGAGGACTCCTGCTTTCCGAGCGCGTCATGTTCGTTCTGGCGAAGCCGATGGGAAAACAGACGGCGCATGAGGTCGTCTACGAGCTGTGCATGAAGAGCGTGGAAGAGGGAATCCCCTTCCGTGATGTGCTGATGGCTGACGAACGCGTGCGGGAAGCGGTCGGCAAAGAAGAACTGGAAAATCTGATGGATCCGTCCTCTTATCTGGGATCGGCGCCGCAAATCGTGGACCGGGTGCTGGCAGCGGCCGAAGCCTCGGGCTGGCTGCAGGAGGCTGAACCGCAATGAGCGCGGATAGAACGATCGCATGGGGAGAGGTCGAAGCCGCGCCGGGCGAATTTGCGGCCGGCATGGTCAAGGTGGCCGAGCTTTCCCATCGCGGACCGATTCTGATGCCGGTCATGATCGTGAACGGCGCCCGCCCCGGCCCGTGCCTGTGGCTCAACGGAGCGGTTCATGGCGACGAATTGAACGGTCCGATGGCGATTCGCAATTTGCTTCCGAAGCTTGATCCGCAGAAAATGGCCGGTGCGGTAATCGCCACGCCGATCTCCAATCCGCTGGCGTTCCAGGCAAGGCAGAAAAACACGCCGCAGGACGGATTGGATATGGATATGCAATTCCCGGGAGATCCGAACGGTACGCTCTCCCAGCGGCTTGCGCATCAGCTGTTCGAGCAGATCCGGCGGCTGGCGACTCATCTTGTCGATTTTCATACGTTGGGCACGCATTACGATGCGCTTCCCTATACCGTCTTTAAACGGCTGCCGTCGGCATCCGCCGAAGTATGCGATCAGGCGGAACGGCTGGCCCGGGTATTCGGCGGCACGGCGCATTGCCGGGTCGACCTGGGAGGCAGCCTGAACGAGCTGCCGGGCAATGTTGCCGGATTTCTGGACGTGCAATGTCTGAAGCACGGCATTCCGGCTTTCATGACGGAGCTCGGTTCGGGCGGTCACATTCAACCGGACATGGTTTCCTTCGGGGAACGGGGAATTGCGAGCATTCTGCACGAGCTCGGGATTTGGCCGGAAGCGCCGGATGCCGCTCCGCAAGCGCGGTCGATCACGATTACCCGGCGCCGGTTCCTCTATGCCGATCACGGCGGGCTCGTTGTCGACAGCGCCCCCAGCGGGTCGGTGGTGAAGCGCGGGGAGCTCGTTTGCCGTATTGTGGATATGTTTGGCACCGTCCAGGAGATTCGCGCCGAACAAGATATGTATATCATCGCAAGCCGGAAGAACCCGCCGGTCGATACGGGTGACCGTGTGGCGTTCGTCGGTTTGGAATGGCAGGAGGATGAAGAACAACATGGCTAATTTTCGTTTGGCGACCTTGGAGGATGCGCCCGCACTGCTGGATTTGACGCTTCGGGCCTATGAACCGATTCGCAAGATGGGCATTAACTTTGCTGCGGCTACGGCAGATTTGGCCTTGGTGGAGAAAAATATTCGCGAAAATATGTGCTTATTGATGGAAGAGGACGGGAAGGTGCTCTCGACGATATCGATCCGGATGCCGTGGGGACCGTCGCCCGGACCTTTCGGCGTTCCTCACCTTTGGTGGTTCGCCAGCGACCCGGATGCCGGACGCAAAGGGCTCGGCAGGGAGATGATCACCTGGTGCGAGGAAACGATGGTGCGCGATACGCTGAAATCCCCGGCCGTCTCCCTGGGCACGGCAGATCGCCATCCGTGGCTGATCGAAATGTACAAACGGCGCAATTATGTAATCGAAGGCTCGAAAGATCTCGGCCGCGGACATATTACGATATATATGAAAAAGATTCTCATACCGGACATGACGGGACAAGGAGCGGGAGGACACTGATGGATCGTTTTTCAATTGACGGCCTGCCGGTATTTGAGGAGCTGCGAAACCCGGTGATCGATCAGATGACGCGCCACTCGTCGGTGCGCCATTTCGATCCCGACCGTCCGCTGCCCGAAGGGCTGGTCGAGATGATGATGGCGTCGGCGCAAAGCGCCCCTACGTCCTCGAATTTTCAATCCTGGAGCGTCGTCGTCATTCGAGACCCCGAGCGGAAGCGCCGGATGCGGGAATTGTGCGACAATCAGGCGTTTATCGAGCAGGCGCCGCTGTTTCTCGCTTTCTGCGCGGATTCGTACCGGCATAAATATGTGACAGCCAGACAGGGATACCGCTTTGGCTCCGATTATTTGGAACTGCTGCTCGTCTCCGTCATCGACAGCGCGTTGGCGGCTCAGAACGCGGCCCTTGCCGCGGAAAGCCTGGGTCTTGGCTGCTGCATGGTCGGCGCGATCCGCAATCGGGCGCGCGAAGTTGCGGAGTTTCTGGAGCTGCCGCCGTCGGTGTTCGCGACCATCGGTCTTGCGGTCGGATACCCGGCAAGTCCGAGCAGCGTAAAGCCTCGACTCCCACAATCGGTTGTCGTGCACCAGGAGAAATATTCGCCTGCGGGCATGGAACAAGGAATCGATGCTTACGACAAGCGAATGGCGCAAACCGATATTTACAAAGGACGGCGCGTTCGCATTCCCGGCGTAACGCCGGAACCGGAACAAGATACGGGGCATTACGGCTGGGCGGAGCATACGGCACGCCGGATGGCGCGAGGCAACGATTTTCGGCGGGATCTGGCTCCCTTTTTGAAAGAACACGGATTCGTACTGGAATAGAAACAGGAAGGAGCCAATTGAGTGACCGTGACATTGGGCCGGGATTTATTGTTTCAGCTGCTTCGCGAGTATGGCGTATCCCACGTGTTCGGCAATCCCGGAACGTCCGAACTGCCGTTTATCGACGGTTTCCCGAAATACGCGGATGTTGAATATGTCACCGCGCTCCATGAGGCGAACGCGGTGGGAATGGCTATGGGGTATGCCAGGCAGGCGGACAAGCCGGGGGTTGTCATTCTTCATGTCGCGCCCGGCTTGGCGAACGGCATGGGCAATTTATACAACGCGTACCGTGCCGGCATCCCGCTGGTGGTCATCGCCGGACAGCATCACACCCGCCTCTTGCTTGAGGAGCCGATTCTGGCGGGAGATCATGTCGGGCAAGTCCGCAGTATGACCAAGTGGGCTCACGAGGTCCGGTATGCCGAAGAGCTGCCGTTGGCGCTGCACCGCGCGTTCAAGGTGGCGATGACCCCGCCGCGCGGTCCGGTGTTTCTGTCCATCCCTTACGATATTTCGATTGCGCCGGCGGCTGTCGATCGGCTTGCCCCGCCGACGAGGGTGGCCTCCGGCTTTTGCGCGGAGCGCGCAGCTCTCGAGGAGATCGCGAAGGAACTGCTGCGCGCGAAACGGCCGCTGATTTTGGCGGGGGATGGCGTCGGCGATGCCGGCGCCCATCTCGAATTGCAGCGGCTCGCGGAACGGATTGGCGCCGGCGTCATGTCCGAGGGAATGCCGACAAGGCAAAATGCGGACAACCGTCATCGCTGCTTCCTCGGAACGCTGCCCATGAATGCGGGCCAAATTCGGCGAATATTAAGTGAATACGATCTTCTCTTTTATGTCGGCGTCAAGGCGCAAGTGCCTGTGGCGCTGTACGATAACGGAGGAAGCTTCGTGAAGCCCGGCACGACCATGCTCTACCTGAACGACGATCCCTGGGAGATCGGTAAAAATGTGGCGGGCGGCATAGGCGCGTGGGGAGCGCTGAAGGCGAGCCTGGCAGCGTTAGCGGACCTCGTAACCGATTGCGCGGATTTCGATCAGGAGCAGGTTCGTCAAAGACTCCGGGAAGTGGAAGCGAAAGCGCGGGCGAGACGGGAACAATTGGAGCAGGCGCTTGACGCCGACCGTCAGAGCGGGGCCATTACGGCCAAGATCGTGGCGGCGGAATTGGCGAAACTGCTGCCGAAAGACGGCAAGTTTACGATTGTCAACGAAGCGGTTTCGAATGCGCTGCCCTTCATCGATCATATTCACCTCTGGGAACCGAAACAATATACGGCGGGCAAAGGCGGCGGTCTGGGGCACGGTGCGGCTCAAGCGGTCGGTACGGCGATAGCCGATCCGGAAAGAACCGTAGTCAGTCTGCTCGGAGACGGCACGTTTCTGTATTATCCGCAAATCTTGTACAGCGCCGTCAAGACCAACGCACGCGTTTTATTTATCATTGTGAACAACCGCGCTTACCATGTACTCAAAACGGGTTTGAAGGCTTTAGGCGCTCCGCTTGGCGGCGACAAACTGGATTGCCTGGACCTTGACGGTCCCGCAGATTTGATCCGGATGGCGGAGGCGTTCGGAGTTCCCGCCGAACGGGTGACCGCTATCGAATCGTTGCCGGGTGCGTTGAAAACAGGCTTGCAGGCGCAAGGGCCGTACTTTTTGGATATTTCAGTAACCACTTAAGGAGGGCTGCGGGATGGATGCGAATTTATACATTAACGGCGAATGGGTCCCTACCGAGAAACGGATTACGGTAGAAAATCCGGCGACTTTGGAAGCGGTTGGATCGGCCCCCTATGCGGGGAAAGAGGAAGCGCTGCTGGCGGTTGCGGCCGCAGAGGCCGCGTTGCCCGCCTGGAGAAGCAAAACCGCGAACGAACGGGCGGCGCTGATTCTGAAATGGCATCAGTTGATTATCGAGAACAAGGAAACGATCGCCCGCATCATGACGCTCGAACAAGGGAAGCCGTTGCAGGAAGCGCTCGGCGAAGTGATGTATGCGGCCAGCTTCCTGACCTGGTATGCGGAAGAGGCCAAACGAGTTTACGGCCAGACCGTACCCGCATCCGCGCCAAACAAACGCATTCTCGTGTTGAAGCAACCGGTAGGGGTCGTTGCCGCGATTACGCCCTGGAACTTTCCTGCCGCGATGATCACCCGCAAGGTAGGTCCGGCCATTGCTGCAGGCTGCACCGTGGTGATCAAGCCATCGGAGTATACGCCGCTTACGGCTTATAAACTGGCCGAGCTGGCGCATGAAGCGGGAATTCCTGCGGGAGTGCTGAATGTGGTTACGGGGAATGAGAAAGAGATCGGTGAAACGTGGATGGCCGATGAGCGCGTGCGCAAAGTCTCTTTCACAGGCTCCACCCGTGTCGGCAAATTGCTTATGCGGCAAGCCGCCGATACGGTTAAAAACATCTCCCTCGAGCTTGGCGGACATGCTCCGTATATTATAACGAAAAGCGCGAATCTTGACCTGGCTGTCAAGGAGTTCATCGCTCCCAAATTCCGCAACGCCGGGCAAACCTGTATTTGTCCGAACCGCGTTTACGTGCACGAATCGATTCGGGATCGTTTTGTGCAACAGCTGACGGATGAAGTGCGGAAATTAAAGGTGGGCAACGGGCTGGAGGAAGGGGTCAATATCGGTCCGCTCATCAACAAAGCCGCAGTGGAAAAAGTGCAAAACCATCTGCAGGACGCTCTGGACAAAGGGGCGAAGCTTGCAACCCCTTATGAACCGATAAGCGCCAAAGGCTATTTTGTGCCGCCGGTGGTGCTGACGGACGTCAGCGACGATATGCTCTGCATGCGCGAGGAAACGTTCGGTCCGGTCGTACCCGTTGTGACGTACCGAACGACCGAAGAAGTGATCGAACGCGCGAACAAGACTCGTTACGGGCTTGCAGCCTACGTTTTCTCGCAAGATATCCAGGAAGCGTTCGTCATTTCGGAAGGTCTGGAATACGGGATCGTCGGCTTGAACGACGGGCTGCCCGCGACGGCACAGGCGCCGTTCGGCGGGATGAAGGAAAGCGGAATTGGCCGTGAAGGCGGCCACTGGGGGATCGAGGAGTTTCTGGAAGTGAAATATATTTCGCTGAATTTAGGTTGAAATCTCGATCTCTGCGGATGTATTGAATACCGAACCGAGAGATTTGCGAAGTGTCGAATCATTTCGAATTGGATTCTAAGCAATAAATCCCGCTTGGTCGTTGAGGTCAAGCGGGATTTTTTAATGATTGGCCATTACAAAAGTTGTTGAAACAAGTCAATTTTATTTGAATTTATTGTTGACTATTGTTGTGTAACCGCTTAATATTAATAAAAAACAACATCATCACAATAAAAACAAACAAAAAAACACGATCAATGGACAACCATCATAAAGAGGGGGCGTGTATGTCAAAGGTCATCATGGTTGTATTAGACGGGTTGAAGTACGATGTTGCCGTTTCTTCCATGGGGTTTATGTACCACCTCATTGAGAAAGAAAAAGCGGCATTGTACAAAGTAAAGTCGGAAATGCCCAGCCTTTCGCGGCCGCTTTATGAGGTGCTGCTTACCGGAACGCCCGCTTGGATGAACGGCATTACGTCTAACCAGACGGTTCGGTTGAGCAGGCAAAAGAGCATATTTCACATATGCCGTGAACATGGCTTGCGAACCGCGGCTGCCGCTTATTTTTGGGTGAGCGAGCTGTACCAGCGGGCTCCTTTCGATTACTTGATGGATCGCGAGCAGCACGACGAATCGAAGCCGATTCAACATGGCAAGTTTTATTTCGATGACACCTATCCCGATTCTCACTTGTTCGCGGACGCGGAATATTTGCGCCGCACGTATGATCCGCACTTCCTGTACATTCATCCGATGAATATTGACGATACCGGTCACAAATTCACTTGCGATTCTGCGCAATATCGGAATCGGGCCATGGCCGCAGACAATATGTTGTCGCTTCTGGTGCCTAATTGGATGACTGAAGGGTACGAAATCATCGTCACTGCGGACCACGGTATGAACCGGGACGGCAACCATGGCGGGTCCGGGGACGATGAGCGTGACGTGCCGCTGTTTTGCATTGGAAATCGGTTTGAACCGGGATTCCATGACGTGGTTATTGCGCAGCTCGGCATGGCGCCGCTTGTGTGCGAGATGCTGGGAGTGCCGCCTTCGGATGTAATGGTACCGGTTCCAATAAAACATAACTTCAAATGAAAATGGGGGTATTGCAAAATGGCAAAAAAGAAACGCTTGTTCAGTCTGAAACCATTGCTGCTTGTCTGTCTGGTGATCGTTTTGGCGGCAATTATGGCGGCCTGCGGCAACAAATCCGCTGATTCAGGGCCGGATTCGGGCGGAGGCGCTTCCCAGACTGTCGGCGACTCCGGAGATGCCGGGTCGGAAGAAAAAATCCCGACGCTTGAAGAACTCATTCCGCTTGCTCAAGAAGAAGGCAAGGTCGTCAGTGTCGGGATGCCGGATTCGTGGGCGAACTGGGTGGAAACATGGGCCGATTTGAAAGAAAAGTACGGCCTGGATCACTCGGACACGGATATGGGCAGCGTTGACCAAATCAACAAATTTGACGCTGAGAAGAACAACCCGACGGCTGATATCGGTGACGTGGGAATAGCGTTCGGTCCGATGGCCGTTCAAAAAGGGGTAACCCAGCCGTTCAAAACGGAGTACTGGGACGAAATTCCCGATTGGGCGAAAGACAAAGACGGTCACTGGATCGTCGGTTATACCGGTTCCATCGCGTTCCTGTGCAACAAAACGATCGTACAACAATGCCCGAAAAGCTGGGCGGACATTGAAAACAACGGCGGGGCTTATCAGGTTTCCGTAGGTGACGTGTCAGGAGCGGCGCAGGCACAATATGCCGTATTGGCGGCCGCGTTTGCCTTCGGCGGGGATGAAGGAAACATTCAGCCTGGACTTGACTATTTCAAGCGTCTGGCCGAAAAAGGACTCATTTCGAAGGTTGACGTCACTGTGCCGCAAATCCAAAAAGGTGAAGTTACAGTCGCATTGCTCTGGGATTTTAACGCGCTTGGATACCGTGACCAGATCGGAGCGGACAAGTTCGAAGTCGCCATTCCTGAAGAAGGCAGCGTCACCAGCGGTTATGCGACGATCATCAACAAATGGGCTCCGCATCCGAATGCGGCGAAACTTGCCCGGACTTATATTTTGAGCGATGAAGGTCAGACCAATCTGGCCAAAGGATATGCCCGTCCGATTCGCTCTAGCGTTCAACTGCCGGCGGAGGTTAAAGAAAAACTGATTCCGGAAGAACAATACAAGAATACGCATACGATCAAAGATTACAGTGTATGGGAGAACACGGCGAAGGAGCTTAGCGCGCTATGGCAGGAAGAAGTGCAGCCCAAAATAAAGTAATGCTGTTGTTCGTGCTCGTTCCGTTTCTCGTTTGGATTATTGCATTTCTTCTGCTGCCCGGTGTCGGGATGCTGATTTCCAGTTTTCAAAAAGAAGGCGGTCAAGGGTTTACCCTTGACCAATATATTAAAGCGCTCAGTCACCCGCTTTATACCCGGGCGATCGTCAACAGCATCTTGCTATCGTTCGTTTCCAGCTTTGTCGGGTTGGTGGTGGCCTTGTTCGGCGCTTATTCATTCACGCGGTTTTCCGCAAAAGTAAGAGACAGCCTGCTCAACCTTTCCAATATTATGACGAATTTTGCCGGTGTGCCGCTTGCTTTTGCATTCATGATTTTGTACGGCACGAACGGCATGCTGACGCTGCTGCTGCGCGAAACGGGTTTGTCCTTTTTGACGTTCGATTTGTATTCATGGACGGGTCTCGGTATTGTCTACATCTACTTTCAAATTCCGCTTGCTATTCTGTTGATCTATCCTGCTTTATATGCGATCAAGGAAGAGTGGAAGGAAGCCGCTTCCCTGCTTGGAGCAGGCAACGCCCAGTTTTGGCGGCATATCGGCATTCCCGTTCTGCTGCCGAGCGTTGTCGGTACGTTCAGCATATTGTTTGCCAATGCAATGGGAGCTTATGCGACGGCCTATGCGCTTGTGCTTCGCAATTTCAACCTGCTTCCGATCCAGATCGGCAGTCTCGTGACCGGCGACGTATTTCCGCGGCAGGAACTCGCCAGCGCTTTGGCGATTATTCTCTTTTTGATTATGGTCGCGGCAACTTTGATCAATGAAAGAATGATCCGTTTGACCAGGAGGGGAAGCTGATGCAATCAAGCTCGGCTAACAAGCGGGCAAACGGCAAGGTGTGGCATACTTTTGTCGTCTTCATTTTGTTTGCGTACCTCTTTTTGCCCGTCATGGCGACGTTTCTGTTTTCAATCAGCACCGAGTGGCAAAACACCATTCTTCCGGAAGGCCTGACCTTGCAATGGTACGCAAAGCTGTTTACTGACGAACGGTTTTTGCTTGCGCTTGGAAGGTCATTTCTGGTGGCGATTCTGACGGTCGTTTCGTCTCTGGTCATCATGGTTCCGACGATTTTTGTAACGGCCGTATATTTTCCCCGATTGGAAAAAGTGCTGCAGACGATCGTGCTGCTTCCGTTCGCTTTGCCTGGGGTCGTTGCGGCGGTAGGACTGATCAAGTTGTATTCGTCCGGGCCGTTCGCGATTTCGGGCACCATTTGGATATTGCTCGGCATTTACTTTATCGTCATTTTGCCATATGTGTATCAAAGTATCCGGAACTCTTTACGCGCCATCAACGCGATTGAGCTTATGGAAGCGGCGGAGGTGCTCGGAGCAGGCAAGATGAAGGCCTTTCTTCGCGTTGTGGTACCGAATATCATTCCCGGCGTGCTCGTAGCCGGCCTGCTTTCGTTCTCCATTATTTTCGGAGAATTTGTTCTGGCGAACATGCTTGTCGGCGGCAGCTATGAAACGATTCAGGTGTATTTGTTCCGCATGCAGTCAACCGACGGGCACGCCTCCAGCGCAACCATCATTACCTTTTTTGCCTTGATTTTCGTCTTGTACGCCTTCGTGCTTAAGATCGGCAGCATGAAACCGCGGGTCCATGTGCCGACGGCAGGCGAAGAGGAGGAAGCCGCATGAGTTTTATAAAGATAGAAAACATCTCGAAGACATTCAACAAGCTGCAGGTGCTGAAAAATGTATCCCTGTCTATCGAGGAAGGGGAGTTCATTACGCTGCTTGGTCCGAGCGGGTGCGGAAAAAGCACGCTGCTCAGGGCGATCGCCGGCCTGAACGATATAGACAGCGGGACGATAACGGTGGGCGGACGCGACATAACGCATTTGCCTCCGAAAAAACGCAATGTTGGCATGGTGTTTCAATCTTATGCGCTGTTTCCGAACATGACCGTTTATGAAAACATCGCATTCGGTTTGAAGATGGAAGGGATGACAAAACAGGAGATTCGGCGGCGTGTGGAAGAGATGATCGGCCTGATCGATCTGAAAGGCAAAGAGAAGAACTATCCCAATCAACTATCGGGAGGACAGCAACAGCGTGTCGCGCTGGCCAGATCGCTTGTCAAACAACCGGCGGTTATGCTGCTTGACGAGCCTTTAAGCGCCCTTGACGCCAAAATCCGCAGAACGTTAAGAAATGAAATCAGACAGATTCAACGGCGTTTGAAAATGACGACGATCTTCGTCACGCATGACCAGGAAGAGGCGCTGACCGTTTCGGACCGCATTTTTGTGATGAATCAAGGGATGATTGAGCAGGAGGGCCGTCCGCACGAAATTTATACTTCTCCGAAAACGGAATTCGTTGCCAGATTTATCGGAAGCTACAACATCTGGAGCCGTGAAGATTTGGTGCGGGGAAAGTTTCAGGGAGTCCCGCAGGAGGGCGAATTGTTCGCGGTGCGTCCTGAAATTATCCGCATGGAATTCAATGCGAATAACGAGCAGACGCAGAAGCCGGATGATGATTGGATGACAACGACCGGGACGGTCATGCAATCATCCGTTTTGGGAAATATCGTGCGCTTCGAGGTGACCGCAGGCGGCGTGAATATTTGCATTGATACTTTGCACGACGGCATCGTACAGCACATTCAACCTGGCATGTTTGTTCGCATTTACGTGCCTAAAAAGGAATGCAAGGTGCTTCAACGCTCTTCATGAGAGGTGGAAGCGGGATGTCATTATCGTTTGAAGAGCGCAGGAAATACATTCTGGAGCAGTTAACTCGCGATGAACGGGTAAAAGTTGCGGAATTGGCGGAAAAATTCAGAGTTTCCACGGAAACGGTCAGACGGGATCTCGATCGGCTCGAAAAGGACGGGATACTTAAAAAAGTGTACGGCGGCGCGGTTAAGTCGCGGGCGGAAGGTTGGGAGCCGCCGTTCGTGTCCCGGGCGGAAATGCTTGCGAAAGAGAAAGAAACGATCGGCCGGTTAGCTGCCTCTCTTGTTAAGGACGGGGAAACGGTCATGATCGATCATGGTACGACGACTTTGGAGGTGTTGCGCTACCTTGGCGATCGAAAACATGTAACGGTAGTCACGCATTCCGTTCCTCTGCTCTTGCTTGCCATGGAAATGTTCGCCGGACGCATCATTTTTATCGGAGGAGAGGTTAGCCCCAGGCAGCAATCCGTTGCAGGCCCGATTGCTGAGGCGATGCTGAAGCAGCTCAAGGTTAACAAGGCGTTTATATCCGTTGGCGGAATATCGCTCAACGAAGGTATTACCGATTATGATTTGAATGAAGTCAGTATTTCCCGGTTAATGATCGAACGGGCCGAGGAAGTCGTCGTCCTGGCGGATCATACCAAGTTCGGCAAAATTACGTTTGCCAATATTGCGCCGCTCAAGGATGTCAGCATGATTATTACTGACGAGCAATGTCCCGAAGAGTGGATGAAGAAGCTCACTGAAAAAGGAATAGAGGTTCTCGTTCCGGTAAATTTGAATTGAATGGGGAACAAAACGTCCCTTATAGTCGGGACGTTTTTACTTTTATGCTATCGCTTCATTGACATTTGCCCGCACTAAAGATAAGATAGCGTTTAAACCACAACAAAATTCAAGAATCAACAAGAAAAGTAAAAAAACAAGAAAATCGAGGGTTGAAACCGAATGTCATTGTCCTTTGAAGAGCGAAAAAAGACGATTTTGGAACAGCTGGAACGAGACGAAAAAGTTCAAGTGATTTCGCTTGCCGAGCAATTAAACGTTTCGACAGAAACGATTCGCCGCGATTTGGACCGTCTGGAAAATGAAGGGAAACTAAAAAAGGTTTATGGCGGTGCGATTAAAACGCGATTGGAAGCTTGGGAGCCTCCGTTTATTCAAAGAACCGGCACAAACCGCAAGGAAAAGTCGGCCATCGGCAAGCTGGCGGCTTCTCTCGTAAAATCGGGCGAGACGATCATGATCGGCAACGGAACGACAGGTTTGGAGGTCATCCGCCATTTGAGCGGCCGGGACGACGTCATGATTGTCACCCATTTCATTCCGGCTATGCTGCTTGCCATGGAAATATTTAAAGGAAAAATTATTTTTGCGGGTGGCGAGGTCAACATGACCCGGCAATCTGCGACCGGCGTTTTGGCGGAGGCTGCGCTCAAGCAATTTAAAGTCAATAAAGCGTTTATTTCTGCAGGCGGCATCTCATTAGTTGACGGGATTACCGATTATGATCTGAACGAAGCGAGCATTTCCCGAACGATGATCGAACGCGCGGAGGAAGCGATCATATTGGCGGATCATTCCAAGCTCGGCAAGACGACATTTGCCAAAATCGCCGAAATTCATGAAGCTTCGATTATCATCACCGACAACAAATGCCCCGAAACATGGGCGAATCAGCTCAGGCAGAAGGGTATAGATCTGTTGATAGCGGATCAGGAGGGAAGCGAGTGAAGGTTGATTTTCATTTTCATCTGGAGGAAGGACCGTATTCCGCTTCCTGGCTTCACAGGACCGTGCTGGCGTTGGAGCGCACAACGCCGGATAGCGAGCTCTTGAACAGCCCATCTCATTCGATTGACTGGGCGAAGGAATTGTCGAAACGGCTTGCGGAAAGGTTGGAAACCGGATGTTTTAGTGACGATTGGCTACATCGATATTTTCATCAAGGGAAAGCAAAAGGTATCGAATATTTTGGTATCGTGGATCATCTTTACAGGTTTGAGGAATTTCGTTCCTATTATAATAAATACATGATTTTGGACGATTCCCCGTTAGGACGAATACAGCAATACTGGCTCGACCGGGTTTGCGTAAGTTCGATCGAACCGTTCATCTCCTTGGTGGAAAAGGCGAAGCGCGACGGCTTTCCGGTTTCGATCGGGGTTGAAGCCGACTACTTTCCGGGTGGAGAAGAAGAGCTGAAGGAGCTGCTGTCAAGTTACAAATTCGACTACGTGATTGGCTCCGTTCATTTTCTCGAAGGGTGGGGCTTCGATAACCCGGAAACGCAGGACTTGTTCAAGGAAAAAGATTTAACCGCGCTATACGCCATGTTGTTCGATTATGTCAAAGGTGCGGCGTCCAGCGGTTTGTTTCATATCATCGCTCATTTGGACAATTTGAAAGTGTTTAATTTCAGACCGGATGAGCGGAAGCTTGCGCCGATGTATGAGGATGTCGCGGCGACGCTTAAAAAAGCGGATGTGGCAACCGAAATCAATACAGGTCTCGCTTATCGCTATCCGGTAAAAGAGGCCTGTCCGAGCCGGACATTTTTACAAATTTTGCATAAGCATGGCGTTCCGATCACCCTCAGCTCCGACGCGCATTTTCCCGACGATATCGGGACCCAGTTGGATGAAGCGGTGCAGATGCTGTCCGATGCGGGGTACGAAGAAATCGTGTATTTCAAAGAGGGAAAAAGGATCGCCATACCCCTTCAGGATTGAGGCTTGCACCTTTATAGTTTAATATATATCCAAAAAAAGGAGAGCAAGCGATGACGATATTCGCCAGACCGCCCTGTTAATCGGTAACGTTCCGCTTTGCCCGGGCTCCCCCGGTTCCGGTTGTCCCGCATGATCAATCGGATTCCGGAGAGGAGTTGATATGTCGATCATGAGCAACTTGGCCAACATCCGCATACTGTTCGCGTTCCGGTTCTTCTCCAGCCTTATCCCGGCTTATGTGATCGAGAGGCTGTTTTGGGAGGAGCGGGGCATGACCATTCAGATGGTGGTGTATGCGGAGATCATTTACGCTCTGACGATCGTGCTGCTGGAAGTGCCGACCGGCATGATGGCCGACAGGTGGGGCCGCAAGCGGATGATGGTGGCAAGCGCCTTGCTCGGGTGCAGTGAATTTGTCATCCTGCTGTTCGCAACCGAGTTTTGGCATTTTGCCGTCGTCGTGTTTTTGGCGGGGATCGGCCGTTCGGCCAGCAGCGGAACGGAGAATGCGCTGCTTTACGATACATTGCAGCTGCAAGGAAAGGCGTCGTCGTTCGAGAAGCAGCTCGGTCGTCTGAACGCCTGCGACCTTGTTGCTGCCATTCTCGCCGCGCTCAGCGGCAGCTGGCTCGCCGCCCGGTTCGACCTGGAGCTGAACTATTGGCTGTCGTTCGGCAGCGCGCTGATCGCCCTGATGCTGTCGATGCTGCTTGTCGAACCGAAAGCGGCAGAAGGCGGAGAGGGCGCGGCGGCCGGCGATAAGATACCGTTCAAGCGGTATGTAACGGAGTCCCTCCGCTTTTTCCGCCAAAATCCGGACGTCCGCCTCGTCGTTCTCTCCGGCATGGTGACAGGCACGGCGATGGTCTACCTGTACGAATTTTGGCAGTTGTACGCGAACCGGCTGGAGGTGCCGGTCGTCTTCTTCGGCGCGCTGTCCACCGCTATCATGCTGTTGCAGTTGCCCGGCAGCCTGCTTGCGCATGCGCTGGCCGAGCGGATCGGCCGCAGAACGCTGCTCATCGGCATTACGGCCGTCTTCGTCATCGGCTTCGCATACGCCGCCGTTAGCCGCGACGTTGCCGGAATGGCGGCCATGCTCGTCGTCTGCCTGTTCTCCGGCGTCATGGAGCCGGTCGTCAGCGGCTATCTGCATCACCGGACCGGCTCGGCGACGCGGGCGACGATCGATTCGTTCCAATCGCTCGGAGCGAATCTGGTAAGCATGCTGGCCGGGCTCGGCTTCGGCCTTTTCTCGGCACGGTATGACGTATTCGGCGGCTATGGCTTCATTGCGCTGCTGTGCGGCATTTTTCTCGTCTGGTTAATCGCCGCGAGGCGCAGCATCGCACGCTAGACAACCGGAACGATTTCAGCAGGCCGGGGGCGGTACGGACCATCCGGGTCAGCAGCCGGATCGGCTTGCGATACTTTCGGTAATCGTAATCGGATCGGTCCGGCTTGAGGAAGGCGTCCGGCAGCTCCTCGGGCAGCATGTAGCTGTAGGAACGGCCGCGGCGTTCCCCGATAAACACCAGCGGCGAGTCGCCATATCGCCGGCGCCACTTTCTCGCTCCGAAAGGGGAAATGACGATCGTGAAGACCGGGTCGTAAATTTTGCCGCCGTACCGGAACAAAAACGGCAGATACACGTCTCCTCCGATCGTTCGGGGACGGGCGACGACGATATATTTGCCCCACCAGCGCGGGAAATCGATGCCGAAATCATATTTCAGATTATAATACCGGATCGGGCGCGATCTCGACGGTTTTGAAGGCTTGCAGTTCATAGAATCACGCACCTTTTTTCACCATCCTATGTTTCGCCCGGAAGAAGGGTGTGCAGCATCTTACGTATAATCGTCACCAGTCCGTCGGTGCGCTTCGCCTTCCGTGAAATCGTCACCGGTGTGCCCCGCCTTCAGCGCCCCCGTCTCCCGGCAGATTGCTTTGGCGAAAAGCCTGCAAAAGTGCAGGAATTTTGGCCTGAATTGCCGGACTATGGCGCGGAATCATGCGAAAATACAGTAATTTTTTGCCATTTTCGCTTTTCCGGCTTGAACGGGTCAAAAAAACTGTATAATCGCAGGAATTTTCACGTTTTGGTTATTTTACGCCCGAAAATACTGCACTTTTGCAGTTTTGTTCTCGAGAGCCCGCGCTGCGGTGCTCCCGTAGATCACGCGCCGCGGTGTTGCGCCGCGGTGTTCCCTTATAGCCCGCTCAAACCGGAACCGCCCTCCGGCGGCGGGTCGGCAGCGGGTTTCCGGATCTCTATCTCCTGGGGGTGCCTCGGATGGTTTCCGGATCTGTATCTCCTGGGGATGCCTCGGATGGTTTCCGGGTCTCTGTCTCCAGTGTGGCACGGACGGATCGGACCTAATTTTCTTTTCAAGCTTCGTTGCGGCCGCTGACAGTCTGGATAACGGATAAAACAACGGATTGTTGGCCATAATTCGCCCGCAGTCGTCACTACGGCCTTTTTTTGCCTTCTTGGCCGGTACGGACCGCCGATGCGGCGCAAAAAAACATGATACAATCGACAAGAGATTGTATAAATATGCATCGGTTAAGGGAGGCGGAGGGCGGATGCAGCCCGGTTTGCGTCCGAGGCTTATCTTCAGGAGAAGTACGGCGGTGCCGCCGGAACGGCAGCTTGGGCGAGAGGCCGTCATTGCGCTGATCGCGCACGGCTGCTTTCAATTGGGCGCTTCGATGTCAGGCTTGTTTCTGAACCTGTACTTATGGCGTTTGACGCAAGATCTGGTTGTGAACGGGATGTACAATATTGTGCTTTATCTTGTCACCCCGGCGGCGTTCGCCGCCGGAGGCTGGATTGCGAAGCGCAAGGACCGGATGTTTACGTACCGGCTCGGCATTTTCGCCATCGCCTTGTTCTATTTGCTCGTCGTCATCGCCCAAGGCAAAGTCGCGGAGTGGTATATCGGGTTCGCCGTATTCAACGGCGTCGCCGCCGGTTTTTACTGGACCGGATTTCTGGTGCTTTCGTACGATGTGTCGACAGAGACGAACCGGATCCGTTTTTTGGCGATCAATATGGTCGTGTTCAATTCAGCGGGCCTGATCGGACCGGCGCTGGCCGGTTCCATCATTCAGCGCAGCAGCGGATTGCAGGGCTACATTCTGATATTCGCCGTCGCCTCCGTCATGTTTCTGCTCGCCGCGCTGATCAGCTTGCGCATACCGGTTATCCGCTCCCATCACAAAGCGTATTATTTGCATATGATGGGATTGCTGATGCGCAAAAACCGGCTCTGGCTGCAGGGGCTGGCCGGCTTTTTCGTGCTCGGGGCGTTTCAGGGCATGATGCTGTTTTTGCCCAATATTATGTTGTTTCAGGCCGTCGGGCGGGAGGACTGGGTCGGCTATTTCGGCATGATGTTTTCGGGGCTGACGGTCGCGACCGGTTATGTCATTTCCCGCAAAGCAAGCAAGGAGCATGTCCGGCGCTATGTGCTGCTGTCCTCGACCGGCATCGCCGCCGGCGCCTTTTGCCTGCTGATCGACACCGCGCTATGGTCGGTGCTGCTGTTCATGGTCGTGTACTCGATCATGAATCCGCTTGCCGTCAATACGCTCACTTCCTACTACTATCGCCTGACGGGCAGGCTGCCGCTCAAAGGACAACTGCGCGTCGAAGCGGTCGTAATGAGGGAGCTTTTCCTGAACACCGGCCGGGTGCTGTCCATTGCGGCGCTGCTCGTCGGGGCGCCCGATCTTCAATCCGCCTGGCTGCCGGCTGTGTTGACGGTCGCGGCGCTGCTGCAGTATGCGCTTGTCTTTCTGCTCCGGGACGAACGCGAGGAGACGGCAGCGGCGGACCGGTAGCGCGGTTGACGGGAATCGAGCGCGCGCTGCTTCCCCGTATTGGCGTGAATCGTAAAGCAACGTTTCGCGATATTTCGAGAAAAAAACCTCCGGCAAGCCGCCTGATGGCGAGAGCTTCCGGAGGTTTGCCGTTTTATGGCTGCGGATTTTCTTCCTTCGGGATGAACTTGAAAATTTCGCCGGATTCCAGCGCATCGATCAGCCGCAGCAGCCAGCGGTAATATTGAAGCGCATCGCCGATTTTGGCGATGTCGCGCCTTACGATCGTGACGAGCTGGTCGTTCCCCTGCTCCAGTCCTTCCTGCTCCAGCTCTTTCATCTCGCAGAGCGATTTGTTCAGCGCATGCATGTTCGTTTCAACCGCCTTGCGCCATTTGATAGAGAAGTAATCGGCAAAGTTCTGGTACCAGTCCGTCGACGCCTCGTACAAATCTTTGCGGGAGCCCTTGCCCCAAACTTTATCGATCATTTTCAAATCCATGAGCGTTCGCATGCCCGTACTGATCGACGTTTTGCTCAATCCCATCGTCTCGCTCATTTCATCGAGCGTCACGGGAGCGCTGTTAAAATACATGTTCCCGTATAGATGGCCGATGGACAGCGTGATTCCGTACAAATCCATATTTTTTCCCACCGAGTCGATCACCCGGCGGCGCGCCTTTTGTATTTTGGCCATTTGCTCAACGGGTAATCCTTCAAGCTCCTTCATCTTGCTCTCCTCCTGCTGGAACAACCGATTACCTGTCCATTCCGACCGATGCTCAGCGGACAATTTAATGCTTTCTATTAAAATTCATTACAGCTTTCATAACCTTTCTGTATTGTAATCAAACCGGGCAAGAGATGTAAAGGAGGAGACCTGTGTGAAATTTTGCGTAAATCAGAGGATTCGGTACGTAAAGTACGTAAAGTAAAAACTGTACAAAATTATTCGGGGTATACCCGCTTTGACCCATCGGAAGCGCAATGGATACAATGGGAAAAAAAAGTAAGGGGGAGGGAATTGTGCCTATACTCGAAGTCCGTCAATTAACGAAAATATTCGGTCCCGACCCGAAAAAGGGGCTGCCGCTGCTGGAGCAAGGATGGTCCAAGGACCGAATTTTGAAGGAAGCCAAACTGACAGTCGGGGTTAACCGGGCGAGCTTCACGATTGAGCAGGGTGAAATTTTCGTCATTATGGGGCTGTCCGGGAGCGGCAAATCGACGCTTGTGCGGATGCTGAACCGGCTGATCGAGCCGACCGGCGGCGAGGTGCTGTTCCGGGGAACGGATGTGACGCGGATGACGCCGGCGGAGCTGCGTAATTTCCGGCGCAAAAACATTGGAATGGTGTTTCAGAAGTTCGCGTTGTTTCCCCACCGGACGGTCGTGCAGAACGTCGAATACGGCCTCGAGGTGCAGGGCGTCGACCGGGCAACGCGGCGCAGCATGGCGCTGGAATCGCTGAAACTCGTCGGGCTCGAAAACTGGGCGGACAGCTATCCCGCGCAACTGAGCGGAGGTATGCAGCAGCGGGTCGGCTTGGCCCGGGGGCTGGCGAACAATCCGGACATCCTGCTGATGGACGAAGCGTTCAGCGCGCTTGACCCGCTGATTCGCAAAGATATGCAGGACGAATTGCTGCAGCTCCAGGAAGGGATGAAGAAGACGATCGTCTTCATTACGCACGATCTGGACGAGGCGCTGCGCATCGGCGACCGGATCGCGCTCATGAAGGACGGAGAGATCGTGCAGATCGGCACGCCGGAAGAAATTTTGATGCAGCCGGCCAATCCTTACGTGGAACGGTTCGTCGAAGATGTGGATCTTTCCAAAGTGCTGACGGCCGCGCATGTTATGCGCAAGCCCGAAACGATTACGATCGAGCGCGGCGCCCGCGTCGCGCTGCGGATGATGCAGGAGAGAGGCGTATCGAGCCTCTACGTCGTCGACAAGAGCCAGCGGCTGCTTGGCGCCATAGCGGCGGAGGATGCGTCGCGGGCCGTGCAGGAAGGCTTGGCTCTCGAAGACATTATGCAGACCGATCTTGCGAAGGTGCCGCCCGATACGCTGCTGAACGACTTGTTCGAGAAGATGGCGGAAGCCAGGCTGCCCGTAGCCGTCACCGACGGAGACGGACGGCTGAAGGGCATCGTCATCAAAGGGTCGGTGCTTGCCGCCTTGGCCGGACAGTCGGCCGCAAAGGTGGGTGAGGCAGGGTGAACATACCGAAAATTCCGCTCGGCTCGTGGATCGAATCGCTGGAGAGATGGCTGGAAGCGAATCTGGGGGCCGTATTCGATCTGATCAAGACGGTGATCGGGGAGTCGGTCGGCCTGCTGGAGACGGTGCTGACGTCGGTGCCTTCCCTTGTCATCATCGTCGTCATCGCCGCGCTCAGCTG
Source organism: Paenibacillus cisolokensis (assembly GCF_050481165.1). Classification (NCBI taxonomy): domain Bacteria; kingdom Bacillati; phylum Bacillota; class Bacilli; order Caryophanales; family Paenibacillaceae; genus Paenibacillus; species Paenibacillus cisolokensis. Next base: position 6,743 of record NZ_JBCNFP010000054.1, on the reverse strand, counting down.
GCTGGTCGGCCGCTGGAAGCTGGCGCTGTTCGCCTTCGCCGGGCTATGGCTGATCGACAATCTCGGCTATTGGGATCATTCGATGCAGACGCTTGCGCTTGTCATTACGGCCGCGCTGCTGTCGATCGTCTTCGGCGTTCCGCTCGGCATATTGTGCGCGCGCAGTTCCGTCGTCCGCGGCGTCGTCATGCCGGTACTCGATTTCATGCAGACGATGCCGGCATTCGTCTACTTGCTGCCGGCCGTATCCTTCTTCTCGCTGGGCGTCGTGCCCGGCGTCATCGCGTCGGTCATTTTTGCCATACCGCCGACGATCCGGCTGACAAGCCTCGGCATCCGGCAAGTGCCGGAGGATCTGGTGGAGGCGGCCGACGCTTTCGGCTCGACGAGTACGCAGAAGCTGTTCAAGCTGCAGCTTCCGCTGGCCTTGCCGACTATTATGGCCGGCATCAATCAAACGATCATGCTGTCGCTTTCGATGGTCGTCATCGCCTCGATGATCGGCGCGCAGGGCGTCGGCGCGGACGTTTACCGGGCAGTGACGCAGGCGAAGATCGGCGTCGGCTTCGAGGCGGGAATCGCCATCGTCATTATGGCTATCCTGCTCGACCGGCTCACGCAGAATATCGTCCGCAACAATAAAAAGTCCGGGTAATCGGTCTGTCAACGTATAGGCCGATCCGGACCCTTAATTTCGGGAGGTTATCATGATAATGAAGAAACAGCGGAAATCGGTCGGACGGAAACGGTGGCTGGCGACGTTGGCGCTGGCGGTATTCGGCGCCGTCGCAATCGCGGGATGCTCATCATCCGGAGGCGCACAGAGCAAAACGTTGAAGCTGGCCTATGTCGCCTGGGATTCCGAAATCGCGAGCACGAACGTCGTCAAGGAAGTGCTGGAATCGAAGCTCGGCTATACGGTCGAAATGATGCAGGTCGATGCCGGGCCGATGTGGACGGGTATCGCCGACGGCAGCGCCGACGCCATGGTGGCCGGCTGGCTGCCGACGACGCACCAGTCGTACCTGGAGCAATATGGCGACCGGGTGGACGATCTCGGTCCGAATCTGAACGGAACGAAGACGGGATTGGTCGTGCCGTCCTATATGGATATTTCCTCGATCGAAGATTTGAAGGACCCGGAAGTGGCCAAATCGCTGGGCGGCAAAATTATCGGCATCGAGCCGGGAGCCGGCATTATGATGTCTACCGACAAAGCGCTGGACGAGTACGGGCTGCGGGATCACCTTTCGCTGCTCGAAAGTTCTTCGGCCGCCATGGCGCAAGAGCTGACGAAAGCGTACGAGGAGCAGCGCCCGATCGTCGTAACCGGGTGGACGCCGCACTGGAAATTCGCCAAAATGGATCTGAAATATCTGGAAGACCCGAAGAAAGTGTACGGCGGGGATGAGCAGATCCATACGATCGTACGCCAGGGGCTGAAGGACGATCATCCGGACGCTTACGAGCTGCTCGACCGGTTCGAATGGACGCCCGATGATATGGCCGAGGTCATGGTAAAAATACAGGAAGGCCAATCGCCGGAAGAAGCGGCCAAGGAATGGGTTGCGGCCAATGAGGATCTGGTCAACCAATGGACCGAAGGCTTGACGGCCGAATAACGGAAATGGCCGGCCGATCGGCTGGCTCTGGATGAAAGCCGGGACGTGTCATCGCGGATGAGCGTCCCGGCTTTTTTGTGCCGGGATACGGGTGGCGGATGAAGCCTCTTTCAAAAAAATTGTCCGTTTTATGACTAAAAATTGAACGATTTATGAACAAATCCGACAAATTTGTGGTATAGTATAGAAAGAAAGCATTTCCACAAGGAGTGATCGGGATGACGACAAAGACAGCGACAATTCAACGGGCAGGGGAGAGCAACGGGCGAAACGTCTTGCCGCTTGTGCGTTGGATGACCGCGGCCGCCTGGGTGGCGCTGATCGGCGGGTTGCTAATCAGTCTGTTCAACCTGAACAACTTCAGCGATACCAATACGGCATTGATGGTCGGGATCGGTTTTATGGTCGGCAGCGTCCATATTTACGTCATCCGCACCGCCATTCATCTGGTGCATTCGCGTGCGGCGCAATCCGGAGAGGACAACACCGGCAATTGACATCCGCCTCTCCTTGGTAGCTTATATGAAAAGCGCGAATCCCTTTCGGGTAAACCCGAAAGGGGTTTTTTGTACTCTGATGCCGGCCGCGGAAAGGGAGAGGCGCGGGCATGTAGGGCCCTGCAAGTGCGCTATCGGCTGCGGGAGAAAGCTTCCCGTCATTCCCTGGCAAAGCGGTTGGCAAGCAGCAGCCTGAGAAACGACAGCGCAATCATGGCGCCGACCCAGGCCCAGGCGAGCCGCAAGTCGCCGCCTTCGACTGCGATATAGATCGCGGTCGGGATCGTCTGGGTTTTGCCGGGAATGTTGCCGGCGATCATCAGCGTAGCGCCGAATTCGCCCAATCCCCGCGCAAAACCGAGAATATACCCGGCGGTCAGCGCCCGCGCCGCAAGCGGAGCCGTGATGTAGCGGAAAGAAGTGAACGAAGGAATCCGCAAGGCGGGCTACCAGCCTTCCTGGAAATAGGAGCGGGCGGCTGTTTAGGTCTCCTTGGTAATACTTTCTTCTCTCGCTAGACTGGCGATATCACAGTAGTTATTGTAGTGATGAAAAACCTCCCAGATCGCCTGAAGGCAGCGTGTCTGGGAGGTATTTGCATTATTGAATATTGTATTGAACATTAACCTTCTTCTCAGTTACGGGACTGCGATAACTCAGATGAAGAGTATTTCCTTCTCTTTTCTCCAGCTTCAAGAGCGTAGAAACGAAATAAGGATCGCTTGCATCATTTATGCTTTCCCAATATTCTTGTTCTTCTTTGGTCAGTAACTTTCTGTAGAGAACTTCGCTTGATTTGTCGTTTAGATCAATATAGACAAGCTGCAAATTACGGGCTGGTCTTACGAGTGCAAATTTAGGATCGACATATTCAGCTATAAAAGTGCCGGTCTCTCCGGTTATCGTATTCAGATCGTATTCTTCAGAAAGGCGGCCCTGACGGTCAATCAATTGCAATACGTTCCCGTCGAACAAATATTGCTGATCCGACTCAACTTTTTGGAAATCCGCGATAGCGTAATTGCCCGAATAAGTATAATAAGATTTTTTGATTACCTGGCCATCCTTCACTAAAAACTGATAACGGTTATGGAAAATGGTCATGTGTGAACCATGTTCATCATCGACCGTCAATAGCAATGATTGATCCTCGAAATAGTGCGTTTTTATGCTTCCCTGCTCCAGCGGTTTTACATTGGCTCCAGCCAGTTCACGTATCTTTCCGTTTTGCGAGAAGTACACTTTCCCGCTATCGAATGATACCCAATAATCAGCTCTTGCATCGGAGTAATGGGCGAATGTCTTATCGTTCACCGTAATTACATTCGATTTCTTGTCCCATTTGATATCTGCCGCTGTAGCCGTCACGATGAAGCGAAGCGGAACATAGGTCGTTCCATTTCGTACGAACGGTATATCCGAATTCGTCTTTCGGACACCGTTTATCACGACATCAGAGCGGTTCAATGAAAGGATGATTTCTGTTTCCGGTCGGGTTAATGCAACAGTACGCGAAGCAGCTTCATACTTAACTTGAAATCCCATATTTTCTGACAAAGATCGAAGTGGCAGGTACGTGCGATTATTTCGGATGATGACATCTTTTGATAATGAAATCTGCTTATCATTCAAAATGACTCGAACTGACTCCGCAGAGGCAGCGGAAGCGTAGAAAGGCATCACCAAAAAAGTGATCAGTAATAAGAAGCCGGCGTTTCGGCAGAATTTCATTACGTTCCCTCCTTGTATGCTAAGAGCAGCTCCTGATATAGGGGTTGCTCTTATAATTTTTGTACTTTGAAAACTGAATGTTGTTGTCCCGGTGGGGGACGCAGCCCAAGCGAAGAGCGGGAGCGGCCCAAAGGGACGAAAACAGGTGTTTACGATCTTGGGCTGTCTTTGGGAAAATGCCAGTAGGTGCTACCGACGGGAATGTTCCTTTCCCCCCCTGTAGACTCGAATTTCGGGTTCTTCCAGCTAAAGAGTGTTCCCTTGGCCTCTTCCGTATTTTCCTACACGCTGACTGTATCCCGCGCGTCACCATCCCTTCCGCATTGCAGAGGAAGGTTTGTGCACCGATGGGCCGCGGTGTATACCAATAGCTCGCAAGGCTGTAAGCGGAGAGCTTTCCCAAGGACATCCCAGGACCGTAGCGCCCAGTCCACAGCAAAGGAGGTGATTTCCATGTCCCACATCTTGTTTGTCGGGATCGATGTTAGCAGCAAGAATAACGTCGTCTGTTGCCTTCCCGAAGGTGACACCGCCAAATCGATAAGCCGATTCACCGTGCCCAATGACGAGCCCGGCGTGCTTGCTCTCCAAGAGCGGATTCTTGCACTCATGCAGAAGCATCATCTCACTCACATCCGCTTCGGCCTTGAGGCGACCGGCTGTTACTCCAGCCATCTCGCCCGATACCTGGAGAGCGTGCTGAGCTTCGCGCCGCATGAGCACAGCGTCTATGTGTTCAACCCCAGTCTCATCAAAGCGTTCAAGAAGACCCACTTCCTTGACGCCCCGAAAAACGACAGGGTAGACGCCTGGTTCATCGCCGCGAAGCTCCGATCCGGTCATCTACCCCGTGCCTTCACGTGGAGCGAACCCATCTGCTCTGCAGCGCCTCTGTCGGACTCGTTTCCACGTTATACAGACTTTGACACGGGAGACCAATTTCCTGCTGACCAACTTGTTCCTGAAGTTCAGCAGCTATTCGGTCGGGCCGTTCGGCAAGAAAACGTCGGCGACGAGCCTTGCGGTGATGGAGCACTTCGCCAGCGTCGAGACTCTCATCGACATGCCGGTGGAGGACCTCGTGGCGTTCGTTGCCCGGTGCGGCAAAAACCGCTTTGAGAACCCGCAGGAAGTTGCGCAGGCACTGCAGAAAGCCGCCCGCTCTTCCTACCGCTTGCCCCAGGCGATGGCCGATGCCGTGAACCTGGCGATGGCGTCCAACATCCGAGTCATCCGCTCGCTTCAGGAACAGGCCAAGTCCTTGCAGAAGGCCATTGAAGAACATCTGGCTACGATTCCGCAGACGCTGACGTCTGTGCCCGGAATCGGCCCGCTCTTCGCTGCCGGCCTCATCTCAGAGATTGGAGACATCCAGCGCTTTCCGAATCAAAAGGCGCTTGCCAAGTACGCAGGCCTCGCTTGGACGGAAAGCCAATCCGGCGATTTCAAAGGCGTTGAATCCCGGCTTATTAAATCCGGCAATCGCTATCTGAAGTATTACTTCACCGAAGCCGCAAAGAGTGTCCAGGTGCACGACACTGTGTTTGCGCAGTACTTCAGCCTCAAAGCGGCCGAGCCGGCCAAATATGCCGAAAAACGTGCCCTTGCGCTTACAGCTCGTAAACTAGTGCGGTTGGTCGATTATCTGCTTCGAACCAACCGACTTTACGAACCCAGAGAGGTGATCCGACAACACCGATGACATAGGTCATACTACGAAACCACCTATTTCCTAGATCATTAGGAAATATCTGAAAATCTAGGTAGGGCAGGTTTAGTTTGGGTTTGCCTCTTTTCGGGTCACCCCCTGGAAAGCGTGCGGTTCATTCAAATTCGTTCATTTTAAGGGCTTGACATCGTACCGCTGCTCTTAAAATTTTGTTTATGTTACCCTACTCTGTTAGGACTAGAGTGATTCTGAATAGCTAATATACTGAGGTACTATCTTGATACATTGATTGTCACAGTATTTCCGCTTATTGTAACAGTTGCATAATCCTCGGCACTTTTCACTGGTGTATACGCAGTACCATCAACTTGTATGTTGGAAAATTTAGCGTAGTTTTTACCGTAAGTACTGCCTTCAGTTCCAGCGACTGTAGCCACTAATTTCCAATAGGAGAGAGTCCCGACGTTAGTTCCCCCTGCTTCGATTATGGAAGTGAGATAGGTTTGAGTTGGGTTGTTACAGTAAGAGTCCGCACAATGAGCATAACCCATTACTTTAAGCCTGATGGCTTTTGAAATAGTTGAGTCAGTATAGTTTTTCCATAATACATAGGAAATGGTAGTGCCGGGCTTGTATCCATTACGTGTCGTTGCACCACTATATCCATCTTTGAATGTACCGTGATAATTTGTTCCACCACTATATACTAGCATATTAGGCCTCCAGCGCCCAATACCAGTTGTTGATGTAGTGTAACTGAGTCCAGCATCTACAGCTTGGCCAGAAGCTGCAAGGAACCCAGCATAAGTTTTACCAGCTTGATCTGCGGTACCGGATAGTTGTGCGTCTGTTCCAAGCAAGATGTCAGTTGTTAACATACTTCCTGAAAGCGCTTGTGATATAGTTGCACGACCTCCAATCCCGTCAGGAATACTGTTCAATGTCGCATCAGTCGAGTTTTGAATCTGATTTGCATCTGCTTTTGATGCTTCCAATACAGAAATAGTTAATGTCGGATCCTGACCAGGGACTTCTTCAAATGAGTACTGAATTTCATCTGCAATATCCATATAAGTATAATTAAGAGCTGAACTTTCAGTAGCGATATTTTTAGAAGCCTTGATCTCATTCTTTGCAACATTGATCCTATTCAGGACAAAGTCGATTTTACTTTGCTGAACATGATCGTTGCCAGTTAGATTCACCCTGAATTTCGAAAGTACA